>DASSKL010000001.1 GCA_035690485.1 Mycobacteriales bacterium
CTCGGTGATCCTGCCTACTACTCCCGCTTCGGCTTCACCCGCGCCGACGAGCACGGCATCGAGACACCCGAGGGCTGGCCGCCCGCACACTTCCAGGCGCTCCTGCTGGGTGGCGCGCCGCCGCAGGGACGCCCGGCCTACTCGCCGCCGTTCGACGCGGTCTGACTGGCCCCCTGCTGCGCCGATCACGGGAAGAGCGTGATCACTCCTCAAGAATTGATCACGCGGCGGCCGTGATCGGCGGGAAGGTACGCGCCGCGGTAGCCGCGACGTCCGGGCGGGCCGGCATTGCCGGCGTTGACGGCGTCGGGTCCGGGCTAGCGTTGGCGGCGTGGGCGATCTGTTCAGCGAGGCGGCGCGTGACGCCGAAGCGGCGACCGCCCCGCTGGCGGTGCGGATGCGCCCACGAGCGCTCGACGAGGTCGTCGGGCAGCGGCATCTGCTGAAGCCCGGGTCACCGCTGCGCCGGCTGGTCGAGGACGACGCGCCGATGTCGTTGTTTCTCTGGGGGCCGCCGGGGACCGGCAAGACCACGCTCGCCCACGTCGTCGCCACGTCGACCGACCGCCGGTTCGTCGAGCTGTCCGCGGTCACCGCCGGAGTGAAGGACGTCCGCGCCGCGATCGACGACGCGCGCCAGCAGCTCGCCCTGCACGGGCGGCAGACGGTGCTGTTCATCGACGAGGTGCACCGGTTCAACAAGGCGCAGCAGGACGCGCTGCTGCCCGCGGTCGAGAACCGTTGGGTCAGCCTGATCGCCGCCACCACGGAGAACCCGTCCTTCTCGGTCATCTCGCCGCTGCTGTCCCGCTCGTTGCTGCTCGTGCTGGAGCCGCTGGACGACGACGACGTCAGAACCGTGATCCGACGCGCGCTGGCGGGTCCCCTTGACGGGATGACGATGGCCGACGAGGAAGTCGACTCGATCCTGCGGATGGCCGGTGGCGACGCCCGGCGCGCGCTCACCGTGCTCGAGGCCGCCGCCGGTGCGGCCCGGGCCCACGGCGGCGAGGCGATCGACCGGGCCGCGCTCGAGGAGGCGGTCGACCGGGCACCGGTGCGTTACGACCGGGCCGGCGACCAGCACTACGACGTCGTCAGCGCCTTCATCAAGAGCATCCGCGGCGGTGACGTCGACGCCGCCCTGCACTACCTCGCCCGGATGATCGAGGCGGGGGAGGACCCGCGCTTCATCGCCCGGCGCCTGGTGATCCTCGCCAGCGAGGACGTCGGGCTCGCCGATCCGCAGGCGCTGCCGCAGGCCGTCGCCGCTGCCCACGCGCTCGACCTCGTGGGCCTGCCGGAGGCCCGGCTGAACCTGGCCCAGGCCACGATCTACCTTTCCCTGGCCCCCAAGTCCAACGCAGTCATCCGCGCGATAGGCACCGCGGCCTCCGACGTACGCGCGGGGCTCACCGGTCCCGTGCCGCCGCATCTGCGCGACTCGCACTATCCCGGGGCGAATGCGCTGGGGCATGGCCGTGGCTACCGATATCCTCACGACTTCCCGGGTGGTGTCGTCGCCCAGACCTACGCGCCCGACGGCGTCGCCGGCCGGGACTACTACGAGCCGTCGGGACACGGCGCGGAGCGGGCCGCCGGGGAGCGGCTCGCCCACCTGCGCCGAGTGCTGCGCGGCGCCGAGACCCGCGACGACACCGAGGGGCAGTGATGGAGTCCGCCGAGATCAACCGCCGGTTTCTGGCGTTCTTCGAGGCGCGCGGTCACACCCTCGTCCCGTCGGCCTCGCTGCTCGACGCCGACCCGACGCTGCTGTTCGTCAACGCGGGCATGGTGCCGTTCAAGCCCTACTTCCTCGGCCAGGAGCCCGCGCCCTACCCGCGGGCGGCCAGCATCCAGAAGTGCGTGCGCACGCCGGACATCGAGGAGGTCGGCAAGACCACCCGGCACAACACGTTCTTCCAGATGGCCGGCAACTTCTCCTTCGGCGACTACTTCAAGGACCGCGCGATCACGCTCGCCTGGGAGCTGCTGACCAGCAGCGTCGACGCGGGCGGCTTCGGCTTCGACCCGCAGCGGCTGTGGGCCACCGTCCACGACGACGACGACGAGGCCTACGACGTGTGGACCCGGGTCGTCGGCCTGCCGGCCGAGCGGGTGCAGCGGCGCGGTCTGGCCGACAACTACTGGCACATGGGCGTCCCGGGCCCAGGCGGTCCGAACAGCGAGATCTACTTCGACCGCGGTCCCGAGCACGGTCGCGAGGGCGGCCCGATCGTCGACGAGGACCGCTACCTCGAGGTCTGGAACCTCGTCTTCATGCAGCACGAGCTGGTCGCCGTACGCAGCAAGGTCGACTTCGACATCGGCGGCGAGCTGCCGGCGAAGAACATCGACACGGGCATGGGCGTCGAGCGCATGGCCGTGCTGCTGCAGGACGTCGACAACGTCTACGAGACCGACCTGCTGCGCCCGATCCTCGACCGGGCGGCGTCGATCACCGGCGTGGCGTACGGCGCCGACCACGCGGCCGACGTGCGGTTGCGCGTGATCGCCGACCACACCCGCACGGCGACGATGCTGATCGGCGACGGCGTGACGCCGTCCAACGAGGCGCGCGGCTACGTGCTGCGGCGGATGCTGCGCCGGGTCGTGCGCAACCTACGGCTGCTCGGCGCTTCGGAGGCCGGGGTGGCGGAGCTCGTCAGCGTGGCGTGTGACGTGATGGCTGCGTCGTACCCCGAGATCGGCACCGACTCCGGGCGGATCCAGGCAGTCGCGGTGGCGGAGGAGGAGTCGTTCCTCGCCACGCTGCGCACCGGCACGCAGCTCTTCGAGACCGCCGTCGAGGAGACCAAGGCGGCAGGCCGGCCCGCGCTGTCGGGCGAGCGGGCCTTCGCGCTGCACGACACCTACGGCTTCCCGATCGATCTGACGCTCGAGATGGCCCGCGAGCAGGGCCTGTCGGTCGACGAGGAGGGCTTCCGCCGGCTGATGGGGGAGCAGCGGCAGCGCGCCAAGGCCGACGCCGCGGCGCGCAAGACCGGCCACGTCGACCTGTCCGCCTACCGCGACCTGCTCGACCGGGCCGGGCGGTCGGAGTTCACCGGCTACGTCGAGGTCGTCACCGAGTCGGTGCTGCGCGGGTTGCTCGTCGACGGCGCGCCGGCGCTCGCCGCCCACGAAGGGCAGGACGTCGAGCTCGTGCTCGCCCGCACGCCCTTCTACGCCGAGGGCGGTGGCCAGCTCGCCGACCGGGGTGTGATCGTCCTGGCCAACGGCGCCCGGGTCGAGGTGCTCGACGTCCAGCGCCCGGTGCCCGACCTCGTCGTGCACCGCGCCCGCGTGGTCAGCGGGGAGGTCACCGTGGGAGCCGACGCCGAGGGCCGCGTCGACATCGACCGCCGTCGCTCGATCTCCCGCTCCCACACCGCGACCCATCTCGTGCACCAGGCCGTGCGCAAGGCGCTCGGCGAGCAGGCGGCCCAGGCCGGCTCGGAGAACTCTCCCGGGCGGCTGCGCTTCGACTTCTCGGTGCCGGGCGCGGTCTCCGCGGCGCTGCTGCACGACGTCGAGGACGAGGTCAACACGGTCCTCATGGAAGACCTGCCGGTGCGCGCGTTCGTCACCACGCAGGAAGAAGCGCGACGGATCGGCGCGCTCGCGCTGTTCGGCGAGAAGTACGGCGACGAGGTGCGGGTCGTCGAGGTCGGCGACTACGCCCGCGAGCTGTGCGGCGGCACGCATGCGGCGCGCTCCGGCCAGCTCGGCATGGTCAAGCTGCTCCGCGAGGCGTCGATCGGTGCCGGCGTACGCCGCGTGGAGGGCCTCGTCGGGCTCGACGCGTTCCGGTTCATGGCGCGCGAGCACGTGCTCGTGGCGCAGCTGGCCGAGACGTTCAAGGCGCGTCCCGAGGAGCTGCTCGAGCGGGTCAACGGCACGATCTCCCGGTTGCGTGATGCCGAGCGGGAGCTCGAACGCCTGAAGGCCCAGGCCGTGCTGAGCGACGCGCCTCGGCTGGCGTCGGGTGCGGTCGACGTGGGCGGCGTGTCGGTCGTCACGCACCAGGCGCCTGAGGAAACGTCGGCCGACGACCTGCGCAAGCTCGCGCTCGACGTCCGCGCTCGCATCGACGCGGGGCGACCGGCCGTGGTCGCGCTCGCCACGGTGGCGGCCGGCCGGCCGCTGCTCGTCGTCGCCGTCAACGATGCCGGCCGGCAGCGCGGCCTCGCCGCCGGTGACCTGGTCAAGCACGGCACCGCCGTCCTGGGCGGGGGTGGCGGTGGCCGCGACGACGTCGCGCAGGGCGGCGGCAGCCGGCCGGAGGCGGCCGAGGATGCGCTCGCGGCCATCCGCAACCGCGTCGGCGAACGGGTAGCCGGCTGAGACCCGGTGTCCGGATCGGCGTCGACGTCGGCAGTGTCCGGGTCGGCGTCGCGGCCAGCGATCCCTCCGGCGTACTCGCCTCGCCGGTGACCGTGCTGCGACGGGACGCGCGCGGTGAGTCCGATCTCACCGAACTGGCTACGCTGGTCGCCGACCGGGCGGCGGTCGAGGTGCTGGTCGGGTTGCCGCGGTCGCTGTCGGGCCGGTCCGGCCCGGCGGTGCGGGCCGCACGCGACTACGCCACTGCGCTCGCTCGCCGTATCGCCCCGCTACCCGTCCGGCTCGTCGACGAGAGGCTGTCCACCGTGACCGCGACCCGATCGCTGCGCGCCGCCGGGGTGCCGGGCCGGCGGCAGCGTGCGGTCGTCGACGCGGCTGCGGCCGTCGTGCTGCTGCAGGCCGCCCTCGACGAGGAACGCGCGCTCGAACGGGTCCCGGGCGAGGTGGTCACCCCGTGACGCTGCTGCGCGACGAGGAACCGGAGGCCACCCGCTCGCGACGCCGCCGTTCGGGCCTGGCGTTCCTCGTCGTCCTGACCCTCCTCGTCCTGCTCGCCGGCGGTGCGTGGGCCGCACTCAAAGCGATCGGCAACCCGTTCGCCAGCCCGCCCGACTACCACGGGAGCGGGACCGGCAGCGTGGTCGTGCAGGTGCACGTCGGGCAGACCGCCAGCGACATCGCCCGGACTTTGGCCAAGGCCGATGTGGTGAAGAGCGCCGGCGCCTTCGTGGACGCTGCCAAGAGCGACGACCGGTCCCGGGGCATCACGCCGGGCTACTACCGGCTGCGCCGCCACATGTCGGGAGCTGCGGCCCTGGCGCTGATGCTCGACCCGTCCTCCCGGGTGCAGAGCGCCGTGACGATTCCCGAGGGGTTCCGGGTCGCCCAGGTGCTGGCCCGGATCGCCGAGAAGACCCCGTTGAAGCTGGCCGACCTGCAGGCGGTGGCCCGGCAGCCGCGCGGGTTGCCACTGCCCCCGTGGGCTGACGGCCGGCTCGAAGGCTTCCTGTTCCCTGCGACTTACGACTTCGATCCCGGAACGACCGCGCAGGCCGCGCTCGCGGACATGGTCCAGCAGTTCGATGTCACGGCCGACAAGATCGGGCTGGTGGCGGGTGCCCGGTCACTCGGCTATTCGGCGTACGACGTCGTGACGGTTGCCTCGCTGGTCGAGCGCGAGGCGAAGATTCCCGCCGACTACGGCAAGGTGGCGCGAGTCATCTACAACCGGCTGCGGGCGCACATGCCGCTGCAGCTGGACTCGACGGTCAACTACGCCCTCGGGCAGAACAAGACGACGGTCACCATCAAGGACACGAAGGTGGCCTCGCCGTACAACACCTACCTGCACACCGGCCTGCCGCCGACGCCGATCGCCTCGCCCGGCGAGCGGGCGCTGGAGGCGGCGTTGCACCCGACCCCGGGCTCCTGGCTGTACTTCGTGACGATGGACGACGCCGGGCACAACGCGTTCGCCACGAACTACCAGGATTTCCTCCACCTCAAGGCGCAGGCCGAGCGGCAGCGCTCGCCGTGACGGGCGGCGCAGAGGATCTGGTGCGGCGGCGCAACCGGGCCGCGGTGCTCGGCTCGCCGATCGCGCACACGCTGTCTCCCGTCCTGCACCGGGCCGCCTATGCGGCGCTCGGGCTGGACTGGTCCTACGACGTCATCGAGTGCGACGGCCTCGCGTTGCCGGGGTTGATGCCGCGACTGGTCGGCTCGAGCTATGCCGGTCTTTCGTTGACCATGCCGCTCAAGCGGGCGGTGCTGCCGCTGCTCGACTCGGTCGAGGACGCTGCGGGTGCACTAGGCGCCGTCAACACGGTGGTCGTCGGGGACGACGGGCTGCGGGGCTACAACACCGACGTGACGGGGGTGGTGGTGTCGCTGACCGAGCTCGGCGTCGAGGTCGACGGGGCATCGGTCGTCATGCTCGGCGCGGGCGGCGCGGCGCGGGCGGTCATCGCCGGGCTGGCGCAGGTGGGCGGGCGCTCAGTCACCGTCTACGTGCGCGACCCCACCCGCGGGGCGGCCCTCGTGGCGCTCGGCGAGCGGTTGCAGGTCGCGGTCGCCGTCGAGCCGTGGGAACGAGCAAGGGCCGGTGCGCAGGTGGCCGACCTGCTGATCTCGACCGTGCCCGCCGGTGCGGCCGATGTCCTCGCGGCCGCCGGCTGGTCAGGATCGGCCGCGGTGTTCGACCTGGTCTACGCGCCCTGGCCCACCCGGCTGGGTGCCGCCGCCCTGAAGGCCGGCGCGCCGGTCGTCGGGGGCCTGCCGATGCTCGTGGCCCAGGCAGCCGAGGCGGTGCGGCTGATGACCGGCTGCGAGCCGCCGATCGCGGCGATGCGCGCCGCCGGCGAGGAAGCCCTGGCCGCCCGAGGCTGAGGTGGCTCAAGCGGCGTCGCGCCCGGGCCGATGGGCGTAGTGAGGTCGCCTCCACGCCGCGCGGCCGGGAAAGGTGCGCCCATGTCAGGCAACGGCTTCGTCAGCTCTTCCGGCCGCTCCGGCCGGCTCGACCAGGTGCTCACCGGCCTGCTCGCACAGGCACCCGAGATCGAGGCGGCGTCGGTCGTGTCGTTCGACGGGTTGCCGATGGCATCCGCGCTCCCGCCGTCGATGGACGAGGACCGGGTCGCAGCCATGAGCGCCGCGCTGCTCTCGCTCGGCGAGCGGGCCGCCGAAGGCCTCGGACGCGGCGAGCTCTCCCAGGTCTACATCGAGGGCGAGGACGGCACGGTCTTCCTCGTGTCCGCCGACGGCGAGGCCGTGCTCGTTGCTGTCGCCGCGCGGGGCGCCAAGGCGGGCATGATGCTCTACGAGGTACGCCGTTCCGCCGCCGCGGTCGCCGACGTGCTGCGCGCCGAGCCGGATCTCGAACCCGAGCCGGAGGTGGAGGTCGCGACCTTGCCGACGCCGGCCCAGGCCTCGTACGCCCCGGTCGCGTCGGCGGGCGCGAGCTGGCCGTCGTACGCCGCCAACGGCAGCACCGGCGGCGCGCCCGCGTCCGAGCAGCCGACCTGGTCCTGACGGGGCGGTCATGAAGCTCGAGGGTTCGCTCGACGCGTTCAGCCTGCCGGACGTCTTCGCGTTGCTCGCGATGACGAAGAAGACCGGCGGGCTCTACCTGCAGCACGAGGTCGCGCGCGGTGTCGTGTTCTTCAACGACGGCGCGTTGACCGGCGGGTCCTCCGACGTGACCCGGCAGGTGCTGGCGCGGCGGCTGGTCGCCGTAGGGCACGCCGACGACGACGCGCTGACCGCGGCGGTGGCCACCGCCAAGGACAACTCCGCCGTCGGGGTGGTCAAGGCGCTGCGTGACGCGGCGGCCGTCGACGACGCGGCGCTGCAGCCGGTCGTCACCGAGCACCTCGTCGACACGGTCTTCGACCTGCTGCGCTGGCCGGACGGCACCTTCGCCTTCCAGCTCGACGAGGCCAATCCTGACGACGTCGGGGTCACGATGTCGCCGGAGGACGCCGTCACTGAGGCCCGGCGACGTCTGGCCGACTGGGCGACGGTCGCCGAGCGGGTCCCGTCGCCGGCCACCGTGCTGTCCGTCGCGCTCTCGCTGGCCGAGGATCCGACCCTGACCCGTGACGAGTGGTCACTGCTCGCGCTCGTCGACGGCCACCGGACCGTTGCCGAGATCGTGTCGCTCACCGGCCGCGGCGACTACGCCGTCGTCTCCCGGCTGGCCGACCTGGTGCAGCGCGGGCTGCTGCGCAGCGGGGAAGCGGACGGCGTCGACGCGATGCTGCGCCGCCAGTCGGCGCTGGCCGCGCTCGAGGACGTTTCGCCGCCACCGCCACGGGCCGCCGTGCCGGTGCAGGGCGTGACGCCGGAACGCCCGGAGCCGTTCCTGGCCCCGCGCCGCCCGGCGCATCCCGACGGCTTCCAGCCCTCCCTCGTCGGCGCGGTCGACGGCGCGACGGCCATGGCGCCCCAGCCGCTCATCACGGATCCCCACATCAACCGCAGCATGCTGCTGCGCCTGATCGCCGGCGTCCGGGGGCTCTGATGGCAAGCACACGCAACCGTCGCCGCGGCACCGGCACCGCCGTCAAGATCGTGGTGACCGGTCCGTTCGCCGCCGGAAAGACGACACTGATCCGCACGATCAGCGAGATCACCGTGCTGTCGACCGAGAAGGACATCAGCGACTCCAGTCGCAGCCGCAAGGCGGAGACGACGGTCGCGATGGACTTCGGCCGCATCACGATCGACCGCGACCTGGTGCTCTACCTGTTCGGCACGCCGGGGCAGGACCGCTTCGACTTCATGTGGGAGATCCTCGGCGAGGGGATGCTCGGTTACGTCCTGCTCGTCGACGCGGACCGTCCCGACTCGGTCGAGGAGGCGGTCGGCATCCTCGCGGCGTTCCGCAAGATGGCGCCGGTGCCCTACGTCGTCGCCCTGAACCGCAGCAGCGCGCTCGAGCCGGCCGACGAGGAGCGCCTGCGTACGGCGCTCGACCTTGCCGCCGAGGTACCGATCGTGCCGTGCGACGCGACCGACCGCGAGTCGGTGAAGTCGGTGCTGCTCGCGCTGCTCTACGTCCTGCTGGAGGGCACGGAGGCCGCCGGCGCCGACGTCGTCGCGCAGGCCTGATGCTCCGGTTGTTCGCCCGGCGCAAGGGCAGGCACGCGGCCGGCGCACGCGTGCCTGCACCGGCTGCGGTCGTGCTGCCCGCTGTCGTGCCGGTGCCGCGGCCGCGGTCGGTGCCCTCCGGGCCTGCCGTCACCGATGGCTCGGCGGATGCGGCGTACGGCGTGCAGCTGACCTTCAGCGACGGCACCAGCCTCGCGCTGCCCGAGTCGTCGCCCTACACGCTCGCCATGCGCACGACTGCGTCCTTACTGCTCTCAACCGAGGTGCGCCAGCGCCGATGAGTAGAAGGTGAAGCAGCTCGGCGACATCCTTCTCGACGGGGGACTGGTCACGCAGGAGCAGCTCGACGACGCCTTCGGCGAGCACCAGCGGGTCGGTCGCAGCCTCGGCCGCATCCTCGTCGAGCGCGGGATCCTCTCCGAGAGCCAGCTGGTCGCGGCGCTCGCCACCCAGATCGGGTTGCAGTTCGTCGACCTGGGCGACTACCCGGTCGACGGGTCGGCGGTCGGGCTGGTGCCGAGCACGGTGTGCCGGCGCTACAACGCGCTGCCGATCGGTTACGAGGACGGCCGGCTGCTCGTCGCGATGGCCGACCCGGCCAACGTGTTCGCCGTCGACGACATCCGCGCCACGACCGGCATGGACGTCAAGCCGGTGGTCGCCACGAAGGCCGACGTGCTGGCGGCGATCAACCGCTACCACCGCGTCGACAGCGACCTCGACGACCTCACCGCCTCGATCGACATGGGCGAGGAGGAGAGCCTCGACGACCTCAAGGCGGTCGTCGAGGACGCGCCGATCGTCAAGTTCGTCAACCTGCTCATCACCCAGGCGGTGCAGGATCGCGCGTCGGACATCCACATCGAGCCGACCGAGCGTGACCTGCGGGTGCGGTTCCGCATCGACGGCGTGCTGCACGAGGTCATGCACTCGCCGAAGAACATCCAGTCGGGCGTCATCTCGCGGCTGAAGATCATGGCGGACATCAACATCGCCGAGCGGCGCATCCCGCAGGACGGCCGGCTGTCGGTCACCGTGCACGGCCGCAAGATCGATCTTCGTGTCGCCACGCTGCCGACGGTGTGGGGCGAGAAGGTCGTCATGCGGATCCTCGACAACTCGACCGCGATGCTCGACCTCGCCGATCTCGGCTTCCGCGAGGCCAACTACGAGATCTACTCGCGGTCGTTCACCAAGCCCTACGGGATGATCCTGGTGACCGGTCCGACGGGTTCCGGAAAGTCCACGACCCTCTACGCGACGTTGAACATCGTGTCGCGGCCGGAGATCAACGTGATCACGGTCGAGGACCCGGTGGAGTACCGCATCCCCGGCATCAACCAGGTGCAGACCCACCAGAAGGCAGGACTGACCTTCGCGTCGGCGCTGCGGTCCATCTTGCGGTCGGACCCCGACGTCGTGCTCATTGGTGAGATCCGCGACCACGAGACCGCGCAGATCGCGATCGAGGCCTCGCTCACCGGTCACCTGGTGCTGTCCTCGCTGCACACGAACGACGCGCCGTCCGCCGTCACGCGGCTCGTGGAGATGGGCATCGAGCCGTTCCTCGTGGGGTCGGCGCTGGACTGCATCCTGGCCCAGCGGCTCGCGCGGCGGCTGTGCGAGAAGTGCAAGGAGCCTTATGCGCCCGACCCCGAGCGGCTCACCGCCGTCGGCTTTCCCTGGGAGCCGGGGGAGGAGCTGCCCAAGCTCTACCGGCCCGTCGGGTGCACGTCGTGCTCCAAGACGGGCTACAAGGGCCGGCTTGCGCTGCACGAGGTCATGGCGGTCACCGAGGACATCGAGCGGCTGGCCGTCGAACGTGCGTCGGCGGCCACGATCACCCAGGTCGCCCGGGAGCAAGGCATGGTCCCGCTTCGGCTGGACGGCATGCACAAGGTGCTCGACGGCGTGACCTCGCTCGAGGAGATCCTCCGCGTCGTCGTCTGACGCGCCTCGCCCTCCCCCCGTGTCGGTGCAGGCGGGCCTCGCTGTCGCACTTGTCCGCTGCTGAGGGGGTCGCGGACCGCCCTTCAACCCCCTGACCGGCGGACAAGTCGCTCGGGCCGGGTTACGCGAGTGCTGCCAGGGTGCGCCGGGTGGCTCAAGGCGGTGCTCCTGATGGCCGATCCCCAAGCGACCGGACTCTTCCTCCAGGGGGCTCACGCGTGGACGACAACAGCTTCGGCAACAGTGGCGGCTTCTTCGTGCCGGCACCCGCGCCCGCGGTGGAGCCTCCGCTGACTCCGGCTCCGGCCTATGAGCCGCCGTCGTTCGAGGCGCCCGCACCCGCCCCTGCGTACGACGCCCCCGCACCGGCTTACGAGGCGCCCGCCCCTGCGTACGACGCGCCGCTGTCCGCGGTGCCGTCCTACGCACCGGCGCCGTCCTACGAGCCTCCGGCCGCACCGGCTTACGAGCCGCCGGCGCCGCCGTCGCAGGTGAAGCACGACGACGCGGCCTACGCGCGGGCCGCCCTCGAGGACAACACCGAAGCCGAGAGCATGATCCTGACCGAGCTCCTGGTCGAGATGGTCGACCGCGGGGCGTCGGACCTGCACCTGACCGCCGGCGCGAAGCCGACGCTCCGTCTGCAAGGCACCTTGCAGGCCATGGAGGAACGGCCGGTCATGTCGCCGCCGATCCTGCAGCGAATGCTCTACGCGATGCTCACGCAGAAGCAACGGGAGAACTTCGAGGAGCACCTGGAGCTGGACCTCGCCTACGCGGTGCCGGGCAAGGCGCGATTTCGCGTCAACATCTACCGGCAGCGCGACTCACTGGGGGCCGCGTTTCGCCTGATTCCCTACGAGATCAAACCGCTCGAGGAGCTTGGCATACCGCCGGTCATCGGCAACTTCGCGATGATGCCCCGCGGATTCGTACTCGTCACGGGGCCGACCGGATCCGGCAAGTCGACGACGCTCGCATCACTGGTCGACCTGGCGAACCGGCAGCGTCACGAGCACATCATGACCGTCGAGGACCCGATCGAGTTCCTGCACCAGCACAAGAGCTGCCTCATCAACCAGCGTGAGGTCGGCGAGGACACGTGGTCCTTCCAGAGCGCCTTGAAGCACGTGCTGCGCCAGGACCCGGACATCATCCTCGTCGGTGAGATGCGCGACCTGGAGACGATCTCCGTCGCGCTGACCGCGGCCGAGACCGGCCACCTGGTCTTTGCAACCCTGCACACGCAGGACGCCGCGCAGACGATCGACCGGGTCATCGACGTCTTCCCCGCGCATCAGCAGCAGCAGATCAGGGTGCAGCTCGCAGGCGCATTGCAGGGCGTGGTCTGCCAGACCCTGTGCAAGACGGCAGACGGCAAGGGCCGCGTGGTGGCGACCGAGGTCCTGGTCGCTACCGCCGCGATCCGCAACCTGATCCGCGAAGGAAAGACGCACCAGATCTACTCGTCGCTGCAGGCCGGTGCGAAGCACGGCATGCACACGATGGACCAGCACCTGGCGGAGCTGGTGAAGAGCGGCCGGATCACCTACGACACCGGCCTGGAGAAGTGCCACCACGTCGAAGACTTCAACCGGCTTGCCGGACGGGCCTGAGAGGTAACGGGCTAATGGCCACGACATTCGAGTACGCCGTCCGCGACAAGGCGGGCAAGCTCGTCACCGGGAAGCTCGACGGAGAGTCACAGACGGTGGTCGTCCAGCGACTCAAGTCGATGGGCTACGCGCCGGTTTCCATCAACGAGGCCAACACCGGGCTGAAGAAGGAAATCTCGATCCCGGGCTTCGGCAAGAAGGTCAAGCTCAAGGACCTGGCGATCTTCTCGCGCCAGTTCGCGACGATGATCGACAGCGGGCTTTCGTTGCTTCGGTCGCTGACGATCCTGTCGGAGCAGACCGAGAACAAGTACTTCGCGGAGATGATCGCGGAGGTTCGCAACGACGTCGAGGCCGGCTCTTCGCTGTCGGCGGCGATGACGAGCAGGCCTGACGTCTTCCCGCCGCTCATGACCAACATGTGCAAGGCCGGCGAGGTGGGTGGCTTCCTCGACAAGGTGCTGCTCGAGATCGCCAAGAACTACGAGGCCGAGGTCAAGCTGCGCGGCAAGGTCAAGTCGGCGATGACCTATCCCATCGTCGTCTTCGTGATGGCGATCCTCGCCGTGACCGTCATGCTCATCTTCGTCGTCCCGACCTTCAGCAAGATCTTCACCTCTCTCGGCGGCACCCTGCCCGCCCCGACCCGCGTGCTCGTCTTCATGTCCAAGGCGATGAAAATTGCCGCTCCTATGCTCTTGGTTGGTGTCGTCGCCCTCTGGCAGGTGTATCGCCGCGTCAAAAACCAGGAGCGGGTCAGACGCGTCATCGATCCGATCAAATTGAAAGTTCCGGTCTTCGGCCCGCTGTTCCAGAAGATTGCCTTGGCCCGGTTCGCACGCAACCTCGGAACGATGCTTGGCGCGGGAGTCCCCATCCTGCAGAGTCTGCAGATCGTTGGCGAGGCCACTGGGAATGTCATCATCGGCGACGCCACGCATGCGGTGATGGACAGTGTGCGCGAAGGTGAGTCGCTGGCCGGTCCGCTCAAGCAGCATCCCGTGTTCCCACCGATGGTGGTTCAAATGATGGCAGTCGGCGAAGACACCGGAGCGCTTGACACCATGCTTCACAAGATCGCGGAGTTCTACGACCAAGAGGTCGAGGCGACCACCGAGGCGCTCACCGCTTTGATCGAACCCATCATGATCGCGGTGCTCGGGGGGATGGTCGGGTCGATGGTTGTGGCTCTATACCTGCCGATGTTCAAGGTCTTCGACCTCATCAAGTCCTGAGCGAATCTGCTAGTACAGGGCGGCGGCCATTGGGCCGCCGCCCTGAGGTCGTTCCCCCCATCTGCGTTCGCCTAACTCGACTGGGTGACGTGCATCACCGGTTCAAGTTAGCGCTCAAGTGGCGGGGTCAAGGTGGCGATATACCCAACGTCATCGAGCCGCAACGGCCAAGAAGGGCACACCCGTCGTGAGGCGGGGTCGCAAAGCCAAGGGACCCAAGGGCCCGGGTCAGCCTGGCTGCCTCGGCCGGCACCTCCCCAGGTGCCGCGCTAGGGGGAATGCAATAACTGGCGCGGCTCACCGTCTTGATGGGAAGGACTGCAATGCTTGCTCGACTTCGTAAGGCCCGCGAGGAGGGTGAGGGCGGATTCACCCTCATCGAGCTCCTCGTCGTGGTCATCATCATCGGCATCCTGGCCGCGATTGCGATTCCGGTCTTCCTGAACCAGCGGAAGAAGGCCTATGACGCGGCAATCAAGTCAGACCTCAAGAGTGCGGCCACGGCGGAGGAAGCCTACCTGACGAACAACCCGTCGGGTGGCTACTTCATGGGCGCCACCGCGGGCACCCTGGCCCCCGGTGATCTGCTTTCGGATGGCCTTAAGTTCTCCTCGACCAGCGACTACGACGGTGGCACGCAGGCGATTAACGTCTCCGGATGGGCCCAGGATGCCGCATCCGGCGCTGCATCCGCGACCTCTGGTACTCTGGACGGCGGCTTCTGCCTGGTTGCTAAGTCTTCCACCGGCAACTACTTCGTGTACAACAGCACGAATGGTGGCCTGGACAACACGGCCCACACGACCGACCCCACCGCGACGTCGTGCGTGTTCGGTGCTGCGTGATCTAACAGCTCCATGCTCTGACCAGTGCTCTCGGTCGGAAATGTTGCTCTAGGAAGTAAGTGCGGATCGGCCCCCTGCGGACTTTGCGGGGGGCCGATCTGTTGTTGGGTAGTTCACCCTGACGCGCAACCGACAATGCGTTGCCTCAGCGGGGCGAGGGGAGACGGGGCTCAAGCATGGGTCGCCGAACTCCGATAGTCCCCTCGTGCCGGCTTCCACAGGTGTGTCGCGGGAAGAGGGATTTACCCTGACCGAGCTTCTTGTGGCGATGCTCATCCTGGGAGTTCTGTCCTCAATCGCAGTCTGGGGCCTACGTGCTTACCAGCGGGCTCAGGAGTTTTCCGGCACCGCTCACAGCTTGGTCAGCTCGCTCCGCAACGCCGGTGAGCGTGCCCAGTCGGAGGGACGTACCTACTGCGTCCAGTTCGATGGCTCAGGCACCAGCTGGTCGGTCTGGCGGTACTCCTGCGAGGCAGGTTTCACGGCGAGCCCCGGCGGCGCCGCCGCGCAGGTACTGACCAACCAGCGGGTGCAGGGCAG
>DASSKL010000002.1 GCA_035690485.1 Mycobacteriales bacterium
CGAGCCCGGCAACGGGGTCGGCGACCCGGTGCAGGTCGCCACCCGGGCCATCGAGCACGCCCGCCGGCTCGGTCACGACGTGGTCGTCGTCGACACGGCCGGCCGGCTCGGCATCGACGCCGAGATGATGGCCCAGGCCGCGGCGATCCGCGACGCGGTGCGGCCCGACGACACCTTGTTCGTCGTCGACGCGATGATCGGCCAGGACGCCGTGACGACGGCGGAGGCGTTCCGCGACGGCGTCGGTTTCAGCGGCGTGGTGCTTACCAAGCTCGACGGCGACGCCCGCGGCGGCGCGGCGCTGTCCGTGGCCAAGGTCACCGGGCAGCCGATCATGTTCGCCTCGACCGGCGAGAAGCTCGAGGACTTCGACGTCTTCCATCCGGAGCGGATGGCCTCGCGCATCCTCGGGATGGGCGACGTGCTCACGCTGATCGAGCAGGCGGAGCGCACCTTCGAGGCCGACGAGGCCGAGAAGATGGCCCAGAAGGTCATGTCGGGCCGCGACTTCACCCTCGAGGACTTCCTCGATCAGATGATGATGGTCCGGCGGATGGGCCCGATCTCCAACCTGCTCGGGATGCTGCCCGGCATGGGCCAGATGCGCGAGCAGCTCAACCAGATCGACGACCGCGACCTCGACCGGGTCGCCGCGATCATCCGGTCGATGACGCCGGGGGAGCGGCAGGACCCCAAGATGATCAACGGGTCGCGCCGGCTGCGCATCGCCAACGGGTCCGGGGTGACCGTCACCGAGGTCAACCAGCTGGTCGACCGGTTCTTCGAGGCCCGCAAGATGATGAAGCAGCTCACGGGCGGCATGGGCCTGCCGGGAGCCGGCCGGCGCGCCAAGGGCAAGGGCAAGAAGGCGAAGAAGGGCAGGAAGGGCGGGCGCCCCGCCGTGACGGGCAAGGCGGCGATGGGCCTGCCGCCGGGAGCGCTGCCGCCCGCAGCGCTGCCTCCGGGAGGCCTGCCCGCCGACGCGTTCGGCCCCGGCAGCCTGCCGCCCGGGGTGAAGCTGCCCGACCTGACGAAGCTGCGCTTCCCCCCGAGCGACCAGCAGTAGCGGTCGCGCCGCACGCCCGCGGCCGTCTGGCAGAATGGTCGCGAGCACCCGGACGGCTGCGGCCCTCTCTCCGCAGCCGTCCGAGTCCGTCCGAACGCCCGGCGCCCCGACCCCACAGGGTCGCCCCGTCGTTCACCCGCGCAACGACCTGGAGCAGCAACCCTCGTGGCAACCAAGATCCGCCTGATGCGCTTGGGCAAGATCCGCAACCCGCAGTACCGCATCGTCGTCTCCGACGCCCGCAACAAGCGCGACGGCCGCTTCATCGAGGCGGTCGGCAAGTACCACCCGAAGGAAGACCCGTCGTTCATCGAGGTCGACTCCGAGCGGGTGCAGTACTGGCTGTCCGTCGGCGCCCAGCCGACCGATCCGGTCGCCGCCATCCTGCGCATCACCGGCGACCTGCAGCGGCACAAGGGTGAGCCGGCCGAGTCGACGCTCAAGCCCCCGGCGCCGCGCCGTGACCGCAAGGCCGCCTTCGAGGAGGCCGCGCGCGAGGGCCTCGGCGAGGCGCGCGGCGAGGCGACGACGCCGAAGAAGAAGGCTCCCGCCAAGGCGGCGCCCGCAGAGCCGCAGGCCGAGGCGCCGGCAGCAACCGAACCGCAGGCGCCTGCCGAGCCCGAGACGCCGGCGGCCGAGGGTGCTGCCGACGCCGGTGCGGCCGCGGCCGACGCAACGGCCGAGACGACCGCATCCGACTCGAGCGACGCCGAGGCCTGACGTGCTCGAGGACGCTCTCGAGCACCTGGTCAAGGGCATCGTCGACCACCCCGACGAGGTCACCGTCACCGACCGGCGGCTTCGCCGCGGTCGGGTCCTCGAGGTCCGCGTGCACCCCGACGACATGGGCAAGGTCATCGGTCGTGGTGGCCGCACCGCCCGGGCGCTGCGCGCCGTGGTCGGCGGCCTGGGCGGTCGCGACGTCCGCGTCGACCTGGTCGACGTCGACGAGTCGCGCTGACCGACGGTTGCTTCCGTGCAGCTCGTCGTCGGGCGCATCGCCAAGGCGCACGGCGTGCATGGTGAGGTCGCCGTGGAGGTGCGCACCGACGACGTCGAGCGGCGGTTCGCCGTTGGCGCGGTCCTCGAGACCGAGCCGCCCGAGCGCGGCCCGCTGGCCGTTCGCGCGGTCCGCCCGCACAGCGGGCGGTTGCTCGTGCACTTCGACGCGGTCGACGACCGGTTCGCCGCCGACGCGCTGCGGGGCACCATGCTGGTCGTCGACTCCGCCACGTCGCCGCCCACCGACGACCCCGAGGAGTTCTGGGACCACGACCTGGTCGGGCTCGCCGCGGTGACGGTCGCCGGCCAGCGGATCGGCCGGGTCGAGGACGTCCTGCACCCGTCCGGCACCGTCCTTCTCGCCGTACGCCGCGAGGACGGCGCCGAGCTGCTGGTGCCGTTCGTCGCGGCGATCGTGCCCGAGGTCGACGTGGCCGCGGGGCGGCTCGTCGTCGACCCGCCCGACGGGCTGCTCGACCTGTAGCCGCCGATGCGCATCGACATCGTCACGATCTTCCCCGACTACTTCGGGCCGCTCGACCTGTCGCTCATCGGCAAGGCGCGCGCGCGCGGGCTGCTCGACGTGCGCGTCCACGACCTGCGCGACTGGACCGACGACGTGCATCGCAGCGTCGACGACGCGCCGTACGGCGGCGGGCCCGGGATGGTCATGGCCCCCGAGCCGTGGGGGCGGGCACTCGACTTCGTCGTGCCGCCGGAGGATCAGGTGCCGACCCTGGTCGTGCCCACGCCGAGCGGGCGGCCGTTCACCCAGGCCCGCGCGCAGGCCTACGCCGCGCTGCCGTGGCTGGTCTTCGCGTGTGGGCGCTACGAGGGCATCGACGGCCGGGTCGCCGAGGACGCCCGGCGCCGGATGCCGGTCGACGAGCTCTCGGTCGGCGACTACGTGCTGGCCGGGGGAGAGGCGGCCACGCTGGTCGTCGTCGAGGCCGTGACCAGGCTGCTGCCCGGTGTGCTCGGCAACGCCGCCTCGGTCGCCGACGACTCCTTCGCCGGGGGCGGCATGGAACGTCTGGTCGAGGGGCCGGTCTACACGCGTCCCCCGAGCTGGCGAGGGCTCGACGTGCCCCCCGTGCTGATGTCCGGCGACCATGCGGCGGTCGCGCGGTGGCGGCACGAGCAAGCGCTGCGGCGTACGGCGGAGAACCGTCCCGACCTGCCGGCCCGGCCACCGCCGGACGCCGAGGATGTGGCACAGTAGAACGTCGATCCCGTCGGCCACCGGCCCGACCGCGCCCGCGGGCGCATCGTGATCGCGCCCGAGACAGCACGCAGCACTCTGAGGAAGCGACGACCGTCATGCACACCCTGGACAGCCTCGACGCCGCCTCGCTGCGTTCCGATCTCCCGGACTTCCGTCCCGGCGACACGCTGAAGGTGCACGTGCGCGTCGTCGAGGGCAACCGCGAGCGCATCCAGGTCTTCCAGGGTGTCGTCATCCGCCGCCAGGGCGGCGGTGTCCGCGAGACGTTCACCGTGCGCAAGGTCAGCTTCGGGGTGGGCGTGGAGCGCACCTTCCCGACGCACTCGCCGATCATCGACCACGTCGAGGTCGTGACCCGCGGCGACGTCCGGCGGGCGAAGCTCTACTACCTGCGTGCGCTGCGCGGCAAGAAGGCCAAGATCAAGGAGAAGCGGGAGACTCCGGCCGCTCACTGAGCGGACCCTGGACGTGGCCTTCTCGCGCGGCGTCACGACGGCCGACCCTTGCCCGAACGTCCCCTTTGGCACCTCTCGAAGCGTTAGGCTCGCCCCCTGATGGACGACGACCTGCGGCGGGCCGAGCCGGACCGGTTGGGTCCCCCCGACAGTGCGTCCGAGTCACCCTCGCACCCCGTTCACCCACCGGCCGCCGAGGCCGGTGAGGCGGGCCAGGCGCCCCCTGCGGGCGCGTCGTCGGAGGCGTCGACGGGCGCGACGTCGAGCGCGTGGTCCGAGCATGCCCGCGAGGTGCCCGCCACGGTGGCGGTCGCCGCCGAGGAGCCCGAGAGCCCCGCCGGTGGCGCCCATGCGGCCGAGCGGCGCAAGGGCGGCTCGTTCCTCAAGGAGCTGCCGTTCCTCATCGTGATCGCCCTGGTGCTGGCGCTGCTGATCAAGGCCTTCCTGATCCAGGCGTTCTACATCCCGTCCGGGTCGATGGAGCAGACGCTGCGCATCGGCGACCGGGTGCTGGTCAACAAGCTCGTCTACCGCTTCCGCGACGTGCACCGCGGAGACATCGTGGTCTTCAAGGGCCCGGAGTCGTGGGCGCCGGAGGTGCAGCTGTCGGAGCCGACCAACCCGGTGGCGCGCTTCTTCCACTCCATCGGCGGCGCGCTCGGCTTCGCGCCGGCCGGCGAGAAGGACTTCATCAAGCGGGTGATCGGGGTGCCGGGCGACACCGTCGCCTGCTGCGACTCGCAGGGCCGGGTGACCGTCAACGGGCACGGTCTCGACGAGCCGTTCCTCTACCAGGACAACCACGAGGCGTTCGGCCCGGTGAAGGTGCCGAAGGGTGATCTGTGGGTGATGGGCGACCACCGCTCGCTGTCCGCCGACTCCCGCGCGCACATCGGCGACTCGCGCCACGGCACGATCCCGATCAGCGACGTCGTCGGCCGCGCCTTCGTCGTCGTCTGGCCGATCTCGCACGGTCGTGGCCTCGGCACGCCGGCGACCTTCCACCAGAAGGGGCTCGCGGCGGCGGGACTGGCCGCAACGCCCTACGCGCTCGGCGTCGTCGGCGCGCTGCCTCTGGCGACCCTGCGCCGCCGCAGGCGTCGCCGCCGGGCCGGTCGCTGACCGGCCGTCCGGCTTCCCGGTGATGCCGTGGTGATCCCCCTCCCGCGCGCGGCGGCCATGCGCCGCGACGGCGACCTGCGCAGCTACGAGCGGGCGCTCTCCCGCCGCGGGCTCGGCCCGGTGGCCGGCGTGGACGAGGCCGGCCGCGGTGCCTGCGCCGGCCCGCTCGTGGTCGCCGCGGTCGTGCTGCCGGAGGGGCGGCGCGGCGAGGTGCCGGGGCTCGCCGACTCCAAGCTGCTCACCCCCGTGGTCCGCGAGGAGGTCTACGCCGAAGTCGTCCGCCGCGCCACGGCCTGGGCCGCCGTGGTCGTCCCGGCCGGCGACATCGACCGCATCGGCCTGCACGTCTGCAACGTGGCGGGTATGCGCCGCGCGGTGGCCCGCCTCGACGTACGTCCGGGGTTCGTCCTCACCGACGGCTTCCCCGTGCCCGGGTTCGGTGTGAGCGGGCTCGCCGTGTGGAAGGGCGACCGGGTGGCTGCCTGCGTCGCTGCCGCCTCCGTGGTCGCGAAGGTGACCAGGGACCGGCTCATGGTCGAGATGCACGACCGCTGGCCGGCGTACGACTTCGCCGCGCACAAGGGCTACGTGACGCCCGAGCACAG
The DNA here is from genome assembly GCA_035690485.1 of Mycobacteriales bacterium. Taxonomy (NCBI): domain Bacteria; kingdom Bacillati; phylum Actinomycetota; class Actinomycetes; order Mycobacteriales; species Mycobacteriales bacterium. Next base: position 5,476 of record DASSKL010000002.1, read on the forward strand.
CGCCGCCCTCGAGGTCCACGGGCCCTGCCCGCAGCACCGCTTCTCGTTCGTCAACGTCGCCCGCGCGGGGGGCGGCGCGGCGGTCATGGGCGAGAATGACGACGACGTCCGACCGTGGGTCGAGGAGATCGCGTGAGTGCCGAGGATCTCGAGAAGTACGAGACCGAGATGGAGCTGCAGCTCTACCGGGAGTACCGCGACGTCGTCGGCCTGTTCAGCTACGTCGTCGAGACCGAGCGCCGGTTCTACCTGACCAACGACGTCGACGTGGCGGTGCGTGAGTCCGGCGGCGAGGTGTTCTTCGAGGTCGTCATGCAGGACGCCTGGGTCTGGGACATGTACCGTCCGGCGCGGTTCGTGCGCAACGTGCGCGTCCTGACGTTCAAGGACGTCAACGTCGAGGAGCTCGCCAAGAACGAGCTCGAGGTGCCAGGGGAGCGTCCCGGCTTCGACGGGTAGGCCGTCAGCGTCGATCGAGGAGGCCGACCCGTGACTGACGACAAGCTCTCCAGCAGCAACCAGGGCAAGCCCGAGCCCGTGCCCGTCTCGCCCACCCGTCCCGCGGCGCAGTCGACCGTGGCCAGCGCGCACCCGCAGGCGCCCCGTCCCGACACCGGATCCGGCGCCGACCGGTCGGCCGCACCACGCGGTGACGCCGGGTCGCGGGAGGACTCTCCCGACTCGGCGGCAGAGACGTCGGGGCGTACGACGCCGCCGGCCGAGCGCCAGAGCGGCGGGTCGCCGACGCAGGCGGCGCAGGAAGCGCGGCCGCTCGCCCAGGGCAAGGCTGCCGGCACGAATCCCGCCTCCCGGGCCGTGGTCGGGCGCTCGGGCGCCCCGGACGGCGAGGTCTCTCCTCGCTGAGGCGGCTGTGGACGGCGGGCACCCGGTCCACAGCTCGCTCACCTGGGCTGGCGCCCGCGCCCTGACCTCCGCGACCGTGGCCGCGGAGGTGGTCGCGTGGGCGCCCTGCAGGAGCTCGGCCGTTACGGCGAAGACGTCGCCGTGCGGCATCTGCACGACCAGGGCCTGGTGATCCTGGAGCGCAACTGGCGGTGCCGGGCCGGTGAGATCGACATCGTCGCGCGCCACGGCGACGTGCTGGTGTTCTGCGAGGTCAAGACCCGACGGTCCGACCGGTTCGGCTCGCCCGTCGAGGCCGTCACGCCGCGCAAGCTCGCGCGCATGCGGGTCCTCGCTGCGGCGTGGCTGGCCGAGCGCCGCCCGCCCTACGCGGCCGACCTCCGGTTCGACGTGGTGAGCGTCCTGCGTCCGCCGAGTGGCCCCGCGCGCGTCGAGCACCTGCAGGGGGTCTGCTGATGTTGCTCGGCCGGGCCCTCGCGATCGCGCTGGTCGGCCTCGACGGTCACGTGATCGAGGTCGAGGCGCACATCGCGTCGGGCCTGCCGTGCTTCACGCTGATCGGGCTGCCCGACGCCGCGTTGCACGAGGCCCGTGACCGGGTGCGGGCGGCGATCGCCAACAGCGGGGCGGCGTTCCCGATGCAGCGGCTGACGCTCGGGCTCTCGCCGGCGGCGCTGCCCAAGGGCGGCAGCGGTTTCGACGTGGCGATGGCCGTCAGCGTCCTGGCCGCCATCGAGGCGGTCCCGCCGGAGCGGGCCGCCCGCACGGTGTTCGTCGGGGAGCTCGCGCTCGACGGGCGGCTGCGTCCCGTCACGGGGGTGCTCCCCGCGGTGCTCGCCGCGGTGCGGGCCGGCCACCGTGACGTGCTGGTGCCACCCGCCAACGCCGGCGAGGCGCGGCTGGTCCGCCAGGCGCGGGTGCACACGGCCGCGTCGCTGGCCGACGTGGCCGCGCTGCTGCACGGCCGGCCGATCGCCGTGCCGGCGGACGAGTCCATGGCGCCCGCCCCGGCCGCGCCGGTGCGCGAGCCCGATCTCGCCGAGGTCGTCGGCCAGCGCGAGGCCCGCCGCGGCATGGAGGTCGCGGCGGCCGGCGGCCACCACGTGCTGCTGTCCGGGCCGCCGGGTGTGGGCAAGACGATGCTCGCCGAGCGGCTGCCCGGCCTGCTGCCCGATCTCGAGCCGGATCCTGCGCTCGAGGTCACCGCGATCCACTCCCTGGCCGGGGTCCTGCCCGCGGGCGGCCCGTTGCTGACCCGCCCGCCGTTCTGCGGACCCCACCACACCTCCTCCGTGGCGGCCCTGGTCGGCGGCGGCACCGGTCTCGCCCGGCCGGGCGCGATCTCGATCGCGCATCGCGGGATCTTGTTCCTGGACGAGGCGCCGGAGTTCGACCGGCGCTCGCTCGATGCGCTGCGCCAACCCCTCGAGTCCGGCGAGGTGGTGCTCGCCCGCCATGCCGGCACGACCCGCTACCCGTGCCGGTTCCTGCTCGTGCTCGCCGCCAACCCGTGCCCCTGCGGGGCGGACGGCCGCCAGGCGGCCATCACCTGCACCTGCGCGCCCCAGGCCCGCCGCCGCTACCTGGCCCGGTTGTCCGGCCCGTTGCTCGACCGTATCGATCTGCGGCTCGAGCTCAACCCCGTGCCCCGCAGCGAGATGCTCGCGGAGCCGGTCGGCGTGGAGCCGACGTCGGTCGTCCGGTCCCGCGTCGAGGCGGCCCGGGAGCGGGCCGCCACGCGGTTGCGCGGCACTCCGTGGCGCACCAACGCCGAGGTTCCCGGCGCCGAGCTGCGCCGCCGCTGGCCGGTCCCGCCACGGGCGTTGCGACCCGTGCACGCGGTGTTCGAGCGTGGTCACCTGACGGCGCGCGGCATCGACCGCGTGCTGCGGGTCGCGTGGACGCTCGCCGACCTCGACGGCTCATCGGTGCCGTCGCTGCAGCACGTCGCCGAGGCCCTCGACTACCGGCTCGCGGCATGAGCGTCGACCCCGCGGAGCGCCGGGCGCGGGCGGCCCTGACCTGGATCGTGGAGCCGGAGACCCGGGGCCTGCCTGCGCTCGTCGAGCGTGACGGGCCGGTCGAGACGTGGCAGCGGTTGGCGGCCGGCCATCCCGACCTTGCGCCGGAGGGTGCCGTTGCGCTTCGCGCCCGCAGCGCCGAGTGCCGTCCCGACGATGACCTGGACCGCATCCAGCGGCTCGGCGGCAGGTTCGTCTGCCCCGGCGACGACGAGTGGCCCGACCGGCTCGACGACCTGTGGCACGCGGGCAGCCACCCGCCGTTCGGCCTGTGGGTGCGCGGACCGGCACGCCTCGCCGATGTCACCCGGCAGAGCGTGGCGATCGTCGGCTCGCGCGCGGCGAGCTCCTACGGCGACTACATGGCCGGAGAGCTGGCCGCCGGGCTGGGCTGCCGTGACTGGACGGTTGTCTCCGGCGGTGCCTACGGCATCGACGGCAGTGCCCACCGAGGCGCCCTCGCGGTCGGTTCGCCGACCGTGGTGGTGCTGGCAGGTGGAGTCGACGTGCCCTACCCGCGGGGTCACGAGAGGCTGTTCGAGCAGGTCGCACGCGAGCATCTGGTGATCAGCGAGGCCGCGCCGGGCTGCGCCCCGCACCGCGCGAGGTTCCTCGTCCGCAACCGGCTGATCGCCGCGCTCACCCGCGGCACGGTCGTCGTCGAGGCCGCCGCGCGCAGCGGGGCGCTGAGCACCGCCGCGCGGGCGTCCGGCCTGCTCAGGCCGCTGCTGGCGGTGCCCGGGCCCGTGACCTCGACCATGTCGGCGGGCTGCCACCTGCTGATCCGCGATCGTGGCGCCGTCCTGGTCTGCGACGCGGAGCAGATCCTCGAGCAGGTGGCCGCTGTCGGGGAGTTCCTGCCGCCCGAGCCGCGCGGGCCGGAGCGACCGGAGGACCGGTTGCCGCCCACCTTCCGGCAGGTGCTCGAGGCCGTGCCCGTCCGGCGGCCCGCGGGCGTGGCGAGGATCGCCATGATCGCGGGCGTCGACGAGCCCAACGCGAAGGCGGCGCTGCGCGCGCTGGCGGCCAACCGTCTCGTCGAGAAGGTCACCGGCGGCTGGCGGCTGCAGCGGGCCGTCCGTGACGGCGAGCCGGAGGCGCGGCCCGCCCGCTCGCCCGCCGCGCACGGTGCCGCGTTGCCGCCCGTGACCGGCGCAGGCGACGCGCCGCAGGAGGTGCTTGACCTGGGACTGTGATCCGCCGACGGTGCCGGGGTGTCCTCGCCCGCGCCGTCACCCGCCGCCGACACCCCGGCCGGACGGGCGGTGGCGGCGTTCGAGCACCACCTGCGGCACGAGCGGGGGTTGTCGCCGCACACGGTCCGCGCCTACCTCGGCGACGTCGCGAGCCTGCTCGACCACGCCGCCCGCGGCGGGGTCGACGACCCGGCCGACCTCGACGTACGCGTGCTGCGCAGCTGGCTGGCGCGGCTGCGGTCGCAGGGAGCCGCCCGGGCGTCGCTCGCCCGGCGCGCGGCGGCGGCCCGCGCGTTCACCGCGTTCGCCGTACGCCGTGGCTTCGCGGCGCACGACCCGGGCGCGCTGCTGGCCTCGCCCAAGGCCCAGCGGCACCTGCCCCAGGTGCTGCGGCCGGACGAGGCGGCCAGCGCCCTGGGCGCGATCGAGGACGAGTCGGCCGAGGGCTTGCGCGACCGGGCCGTCGTCGAGCTGCTCTACGCCACGGCGATCCGGGTCTCCGAGCTCTGCGGTCTCGACGTCGACGACGTCGACTTCTCCCGCCGGGTCGTGCGCGTCCTCGGCAAGGGCGCCAAGGAGCGCAGCGTCCCGGTCGGGGTGCCGGCCGCGCGTGCGGTCTCCCGCTGGCTGTCCGAGGGCCGCCCGATCTGGGCCGTTGCCGGCAGTGGACCGGCGCTGTTCCTCGGTCGGCGGGGGCGGCGGCTCGACCCCCGGTCCGCCCGGCGGATCGTGCACGCCAGGTTGGCATCGCTGCCCGACGGACCCGACCTCGGCCCGCACGGGTTGCGGCACTCGGCCGCAACACATCTGCTCGAGGGTGGCGCTGACCTGAGGAGCGTTCAGGAGCTGCTCGGTCACGCTACGCTCGGCACGACGCAGATCTACACTCACGTCTCCGTGGACCGGCTGAGGGCGGCATATGAGCAGGCGCACCCCCGAGCATGACGGCTCGGTAGTCGCCGGCAGCACGCGTTCGGCGGACGACGTCGAGAACGGCATCGAGGCGCTGTGGCAGGACTACAAGCAGACCGGTGACCAGCGCCTGCGCGAGCGCCTGATCCTGCACTACTCGCCGCTGGTGAAGTACGTCGCCGGCCGGGTCGGCGTGGGCCTGCCGCCCAACATCGAGCAGGCCGACCTGGTCTCCTACGGCATCTTCGGGTTGATCGACGCGATCGAGAAGTTCGACATCGAACGCGCGATCAAGTTCGAGACCTACGCGATCAGCCGGATCAAGGGCGCGATCATCGACGAGCTGCGGTCCATCGACTGGATCCCGCGCTCGGTGCGCTACAAGGCCCGTGAGGTCGAGAAGGCCTACGCCGCCCTCGAGGCGAGGCTGCACCGCTCACCCACGGAGCCCGAGGTCGCCGAGGAGATGGGCATCAGCCTGGAGGAGCTCCACGCGATCTTCAGCCAGGTGTCGTTCGTCAACGTGGTCGCCCTCGACGAGCTCATCAACATCGGCGGCGAGCGTGGCGACAAGCTCTCGCTCGTCGACACCCTCGAGGACACCCGGGTCGAGGACCCGGTGCAAGCGTTCGAGAGCGAGGAGACGAAGTACCTCCTCGCCCGGGCGATCAACACGCTGCCCGAGCGCGAGAAGATCGTCGTGACCCTCTACTACTACGAGGGGCTGACGCTCGCCGAGATCGGCCAGGTGCTCGGCGTCACCGAGAGCCGGATCTGCCAGATGCACACGAAGGCGGTCCTCCAGCTGCGCGGCCGGCTGGCCGATCAGCGCGGCGCCTGAGCGCCGGCCGGCGTACGGCCCGCGCCGTCGCGGCTGCCGCGCGCCGGGCTCATCCCCGTCGCCGCAGCGCGAGTGCGCCGGCGGCCGCACCGGTCAGGCCGAGCGCGCCGGCGGTGATGCCGGTGGTGCCGGACCCGGGGCCCGCGGGCGCCCCTGCTCGCGCCGGTGCCTCGGCGGCCCGTGCGGTGTGCCGCGGTGACCGTCTCTCGGGCAGCCCGGTCGAGATCACCGCGTCGGTGACGGCCGACAGCACGCTGTCGAGCTGTGTGGCGACCGGCACGCCCCACACCGGCAGCAGCCGCACGCGTCCCGGCCGCAGGAGGCCGAGCGGGTCGAGGTAGGCCGCCCCGCGCAGCACGCCCCAGTGCAGGCAGGTCCGCGGCCCGCAGTGCCCGGCGGCGGCGGACACGTGCCCGATGACATCACCCGCGGCCACGTGCTGGCCGACGGTGACGGTCGCGTCCACCGGCTCGTAGGTCGAGCGCAGCGCGCCGTGGCTCACCGTCACCACCCCGCGCCCGGCCAGCACCCCCGCGAAGGTGACCACGCCCGGCGCCGCTGCCCGCACCGCGGCACCGGGGACCGCGAGCAGATCGACGCCGCGATGGCCGGCGGCGTAGGGCGTCGGTGGCGGATCGAAGGGCCGGGCCACGCGGGTCCCCTCGCCCAGCGGTAGGACCCAGCCCACGCCGGCCGGGGTGGCTGCGGGGCCGGGCGCCGGGCTCGTGGCCGGCCCGGGCGGCGTGGCGGCCGCCTGCAGGGCCACCCCACCCGAGGGCGCCCCCAGCGCGAGGCCGCAGAGCAGCACGGCAAACGGCAGCGGCACGGATCACCTCCAAGGCTCGCGGCCGACGATGGCGGCTGCTCGCCGGCCGCACCACCGGGCGGCGCGCGGCTGGGGACAGCGAGCGATCTTCGCGTTCCGGTTGTGGACGGCGGGCGGTTACACTCGTCCCGACGGCTCGGGCGACCGGGCCGATCTCGCACGCCCCTCCGCCGCCAGGCGGCGACGGCCGCGCGGTCCCGCACCCCGGTGCGGGCGCGGTCGCCGACCGGGGCGTCAGGGCGGCGGCCAACCGGATCGCCGCATCAACCGCAACGAGCGCGCCGGCCAGGGCGGGCGGTTCCACCGCCGTCGCCGTCGACGCGCGGGAGGAGCACCAACCATGGCCGTCGTCACGATGCGCCAGCTGCTCGAGAGCGGTGTCCACTTCGGGCACCAGACCCGGCGCTGGAACCCGAAGATGAAGCGCTTCATCTTCACCGAGCGCAACGGCATCTACATCATCGACCTGCAGCAGTCG
>DASSKL010000003.1 GCA_035690485.1 Mycobacteriales bacterium
GTGCGTGCTGGCAGGTGCAGGTCATGCGACGTCCCTCCTCGTGTAGCGCTCGACCTTCCAGCCGGTGCGCCGCGCCAACTCGGCGAGCGTCCCGGGCCAGCGGGCTACGACGGCCTCGCGTTCGGCGCGGTTGGCGGGCAGGTTCTCCCCGGCGAGGATGCGGACGACCACGGCCTCGTCGACGTCGAGGCGGCGGGGTCCGGTGCCGCGCCCCTTGGGCTGCTCGGCGGGGTCGTCGATGTCGTCCCAGGCGAGCGGCGGCGGCCAGCCCTTACGTTCGGCATAGTTGCGTTCGCGGGTGTGGTAGCCACCTTGTGGGACCACCATCGCCAGTCGCTCGTAGGTCGTAGCGACGGCCTCGGCGGTGGTCCGGTAGACGGTCGTCCCTCGGTGGCAGGGATTGCGCAGCGTCTTCTCGGGGACGCCGGACTCGCGGGCGATGTCGACGACGGTCCAGCCGAGACGTCGTAGCGCGCGGATGCGTCGGACGGCGCCGAGGGCGGGCACGGACGCTGGTTGCCCCAGCGCGGCGCGGTAGCGGTTGCGTTTGCGCACGCGGCGCTCGACGAGTCCGCAGGAGGTGCATGGCTTCTCGTGGTCCTTGCGGTGCGCGGACGCACCGGCATAGGTGCCGTGGCGCGGGTCGTCGGGGCTCATGCACCCTCCCCGAGCAGGTCGAACAGACCGCCATCCTCGGCGATACAGGCGGGCGAGAAGTAGATCCGCTCCTTGTTCCGGTTCTCGTCGCCACGCCCGCCTCTCCCGCCGCCGTAGCCGCCCGCTGTGCGCCATGCGTGGGCCGTCCAGCCGTGGTCGAGCAGGATGTCGTGCCCTTCGCCCTCGTAACCGCAGAGAGCGATTCGCAGGAGGGCGTTGTTGCCGTTCTCTACACACCAGGCGCGCACGTCATCGGAGACAGTGCCGGAGTCGGTGGCGTAGACGCGGGTCTGTTCGATCTCGTCGCCGTAGGGCGGGTCGAGGAACACGCCGGTGAGGCCGTGGCGGGTGGTGACGGAGTCGGAGACGACGCGCTCCCAGCCGCCGCTAGTGACGCGGACGCGGCGAAGGCGCTCAGCGAGAGCAATGAACCAGGTTTCAATCCCTCGCCCCGCGTCGCCGAGGTGCGGCATCTGCCGGTTGATCCCTCGGCCCGCGTCGCCGAGGTCGGCATCTTCCGGTCGATTCGGTTTGCGGCTGTCGACCATCTCGCCGCCGCGAACGATCCACGGACCCTCGCCTGAGCAGTAGCCCGAGCCGATCCACCCACACACCCCGGCGACCCACCAGCCCGCGATCTTGGGGTCGTAGTAGTCGGGGTCGCCCTCGAGCTTGCGGAGCAGCGGCTCGCGCTGTCCGACGAGCCAGGCGTGGCGGGCGTTGAGGTCGGCCTCGATGATCGGCCAGTCGGCCCAGGCGGCGGTTTCGGATGGGTCGACGGAGACGCTGCGCCAGAAGTTCGCGATGAACCCGTCGAGGTCGTTGACGGTCTCGATCTTCGCCGCGTGCTTGGTGGGGCGCCCGAGCAGGACGGCAAGCGATCCGGCGAACGGCTCGACGTAGTTGGGCACGTCTCCGAACCGCGCCCACACGTCGGGGGCCACGCGTCGCTTGCCGCCGAACCAAGGGAAGGGTGCCTGGAGGCTCACGCTTCCTCCTCGAGCCACTCGATCTCTGCCGCCGCGTGCTCCCCGTCGTGGCCCGCGGGGAGCACGCACGCGAGCCGGACGCCGTTGGGCGGCACCTCGGGCCAGGTGGTGACGGCGGTGCAGGTCATGCGACACCTCCAAACAGCGCGCCTTGCGCGTCGTCGGCGTGAGGGTCGAACTTCTCGAATGGCAGGTCCGCCACCGTCGAGTCGACCTGATTCCCCCAGACGTGCCAGCCCGGCGAGGGGTAGCGGCAGAACATCTCAAGGCGTCGTGCGTCGGGCCACCACGTCGCGATCTGGTTGCGGATCACGTCGGGCTTCTTGCTGTGTCGTCCTCGCGCTTGGCGGTAGACGGACGACACGCGGAGCGGCTGCGGTGGCGGCGACCAGTTGCCCTTGACGCCGACCAACAAGTGCTCGTGCTGGCCCCGGAACCAGTAACCCATGCCGACGAGTTCCTTGTCCCAGACCGCGCCGGTGCGGTAGGTGAATCCCCACGACGACATGACCTCTAGGGCTTCGGGCAGTTTGGGAGCGACGCCCCACAGGAACAGGACGGCGTTGCGCGCTACCGGCACGTCGAGGCCGCAGATCTCGTCGTGCGTCATGGTCGGGTAGTGCCGCTCAATCTCGCGGCCGGGCGTGCCGTTGTCGTATCGCCACGGCGGGTCGGCGTAGATGACATCGAAGGTCGCGCTCATCCCAGCGCCGCCTTCCGGTGCACGCGTCTCCAGTCCTCGGCCCGGGGCTGGTGGGGGTTCACGACGCGCCCCCGGTCTGCTCGGCGCGGTCACGGAGAAACCGGGCGGTGGGATTGGTGCCGTCGCGACCGACGATCTCGTCCGCCGCCTCCCGCGCACCTTCCGCCCGCGCCTCGGCCAGCAGCGCCTCGATACGAGCGGCCAGCAGCGTCTCGAACGGGGTCGAGCAGTCGCCGCCCTCGTCCTCGCAGCGCCAGCAGGCGACGAGCGAGCCGTGGTCGTTGATCGTGTGGCCGCACTCGCAGGGGGTCAGCAGCCGCTCCCGTTGCTTGTCGGTCAGTTCGGCCCATCCCAGCGGGGTGAGCCACGCGCGGCGGGTGAGGGGGTCGCGGGTCATGCGTCCTCCCCGAGGTAGGCGCGGGCTACGGCGAGGGCGCTCGCTCGCTCGCGGGTGATGGACGACCGCGTGCCAGCCTCAACCCAGCGACGGGCCACGACCTCCAGCCAGTCCGCCACGGCGACCGCGACGGCGGGGTGCATGCCCGCGATGTGGTCGGCGTCCCCCTGGAGGCAGGCTCCGAACTCGCTATCAGCAGCGGTCGCTACAGCGTCTCCGCGATAGTCGTAGGCCGTGTTCTCAGGCAGCCCGCGCACGTCGGCACGCCTCAGTCCGATGCCCCTAATCGGCTCGGCCCGCCACGGCCCTTGCGTCGCAGCCTCGGCTCGTTCCCGCATCAGCGACGCTGCCCGGCGCAAGGTGTCGGCGCTCATGGGGTGCCTCCGATCGCGGCGCGGAGGTCGGCCGTCGTGACGAGTCGCGTCGAGGCGTCCGCTCGTGCGTCGGCGCGATCGGCCAGCGCCCGGACCTTCTCCAGCGCGGCCTCGGCACGCTCGGCGGCTTCCCATGCCTCGGTTGAGTCGATATCGAAGTCGAAGTTCTCGGCTATGTCCCCTGCGTGGTTCGCGGCGAGGTCGCGGTCGAACTCGCTCAGCATCTGCTCAGGCTTGGCTC
>DASSKL010000004.1 GCA_035690485.1 Mycobacteriales bacterium
CCTCGCCGGCGTCGAGGGCACGGCGCAGCAGCGTCGCCGCGTCGGGCCCGTCGACCGCACGCAGTGCCCCGAAGCCGCTCGCGGTGGGCACGCTGCCGGTGAGCACCGCGGGCAGCGACGGCTCGTCGAGCTGCAGCAGCAACGTGGCGCCCGGCACCCTGCGGCGGACGTCGTCGAGGTGCTGCCGGACCCCCTCCGCCAGCGAGTCGGCGAGGTCGCGGACCGCGCCGGGATCGGCCAGCACCTTGTCACCGCGGGTCAGCTCGAGAGCGGCGGCAAGCGTCCAGGGCCCGGCGACCTGGACCTTCAACGGGCCCTCGTAACCCTGGGTGGCCTCTTCCAGGGCGTCAAGGTCGCGGGTCAGGAGGTCGCGGGCGCGCCGCTCGTCGACCCCCGGCCGGCCAACCACCCGCCAACCGGACGGCTGCAGGTCGACGTGCAGGTCGACGAGCAGGCCGCAGGACCGCCCGACCATGTCGGCGCCTGGACCGCGGTGGGGCAGCTCCGGGAGGTGCGGCAGGTCGGGCAGCTCGCCGACGACCAGCCGGCACGCCTCGCGGGGGTCGTCGCCGGGCAGTGACCCGATGCCGGTCGCGGCCCCGGGCTGCCAGGGTCGCAAGGCCTCACCGGTCACCGGCCGAGCCTAATGCGGGCCGCCGACAGGGCAGGTGAACGCCGCAGCCGCGGCGAATCCATGCAGCACCGTCCTCCGGCGTACAGGAGTCGCTCCGTGTTGCCACGCGTCCCCCGACGTCCGCTGCTGCTCGCCGGCGCGCTCGCGCTGATCGCCGGCCTGGTCACGCCGGCGGTGGCCCGCCAGCCCGCCGGCACCGCGCTGAGCCGGCTCGGTGTCGGCCACGTCTGGCTCATCAACGTCGAGAACAAGAGCTACGCCGAGACCTACGGCGGCGCGACGCCGACCTACCTCAACTCGACGCTGCGCCGGCAGGGCGTGCTGCTGGAGCAGTACTACGGCATCGGGCACCTGAGCCTCGACAACTACATCGCACAGCTGTCCGGGCAGGCGCCGACGCTCCTGACGCAGAGCGACTGCCAGGTCTACGTCGACGTGGTGCCGGGCGTGGCGGGGCCCGACGGGCAGGCGATCGGGCAGGGCTGCGTCTACCCGGCATCGGTCAAGACACTGCCCGACCAGCTCGACGCGGTCGGCAAGACGTGGAAGGGCTACATGGAGGACATGGGCAACGACCCGTCCCGGGAGCCCGACCGGTGCGGCGCACCGCCGCTCGACCCGACCAACGGCATGCGCGACGGGACGCAGACCGCCACGGCCACCGACCAGTACGCCGCCCGGCACAACCCGTTCGTCTACTTCCACTCGATCCTCGACCGGACCTACGGCGACGCGCCGAACCACGCGACCTGCGTCACCAACGTGGTGCCGCTCACGGCGCTCGCCACCGACCTGGCGAAGAAGCCGGCCGACGTGCCGAACTTCAACCTGATCACCCCGAACCTCTGCGACGACGGCCATGACGACCCCTGCGTCGGCAAGGACGTCGACGGGGGCACGGCCAGCGGTCTGAAGGCCGTCGACCTGTGGCTGCAGAAGTACATCCCGATGATCGAGGCGTCCCGGGCCTTCCAGCAGGACGGCTTGATCATCGTCAGCGGCGACGAGGCGGAGAGCAGCGACTCGACGTCCTGCTGCAACGAGCAGTCCGGCTACGACACCCCGCTCGCGGGCGGCGGCGGGATCACCTCCGGCAGCCCCGGCCCCGGCGGCGGCCGCATCGGCACCCTGGTCATCGGTCACGGGGTGAAGCCCGACTCCACCAGCACCACGGCCTACAACCACTACTCGCTGCTGCGCAGCCTCGAGGATCTCTTCGGCGTCACGACCGGCGGGGCCGACGGGCAGGGTCACCTCGGCTACGCGGGCGCGACCGGGCTGGTCCCGTTCGGCAAGGACGTGTTCCAGGCAGCGAAGGGAGCGTTCTGATGTCGCCGCTCGACCGGCGCCGGTTCCTGCTGGGTGCGGCCGGGGTCGCGACGCTGGCCGCGACCTCGCCCGCCTGGGCCACCCGGCCCGGCCCGGCCAACCAGCCGCTGGCGCCGCTGCCCGACCCGGACAAGAGCGGGCTGGACCACATCGTGGTGGTCTGCATGGAGAACCGCAGCTTCGACCACTACCTGGGCTGGCTGCCCGGCGCCAACGGCAAGCAGGCCGGGCTGTCCTACCCCGACGACAAGGGCGCCCTGCACCCAACGCACCACCTGACCGAGTGGCAGGGCTGCGGCTTCAACGACCCCGACCACTCCTACTCCGGTGGCCGGGTGCAGCTCGACGGCGGCAAGTGCGACGGGTTCCGCAAGGGCGGCAACGACGACTACGCCCTCGGCTACTACACCAAGAACGACCTGGCGCTCTACGGCCCGCTGGTCGAGCAGGCGACGGTCTTCGACAACTACTTCTGCTCGATCCTCAGCTCCACCTATCCCAACCGCTTCTACACGCACGCCGCGGCGACCGACCGGCTCGACAACGCCATGGTCACCTCGGTGCTGCCGACGATCTGGGACAAGCTCGCGGCCAAGAACGTGAGCGCCAACTACTACTTCAGCGACCTGCCGTTCCTCGCGCTGTGGGGCACCAAGTACATCTCGCTCGCCCGCCACATCGAGACGTTCTTCGCGCAGGCGGCGACCGGCACGCTGCCGTCGTACTCCTACCTCGACCCGTTCTTCCTCGGTGAGGACCAGGGCGGCTCCAACGACGACCACCCGCACGCCGACATCCGACGCGGGCAGGCGTTCCTCTCGCTGGTGGTGCAGGCGATCCTCAACTCACCGCTGTGGGACCGCACCGCGCTCGTGATCACCTACGACGAGTGGGGCGGGTTCTTCGACCACGTCGTGCCGCCCGTGCTCCCCGACGACCACGACCTCAACCCGACGAGCACGCCGCACGGGCAGGCCGGGTTCCGGGTGCCGGCGATGGTGCTGTCGCCGTTCGCCCGCCGCGGCTACGTCGGCAGCGCGCAGTACGACCACACCTCGATCCTCAAGATGGTCGAATGGCGCTGGGGCCTGTCCCCGCTGACCAGCCGCGACGCGGCGGCGCGCAACCTGGCGGAGACGTTCGACTTCACGCACCCCGACACCGCAGTGCCGAACCTGCCGATCGTGCCCGACCCCGGACCGCACATCTGCGGCGCGCCCGGCGTCGGGATGGCGACGGAGGAGTCGTTCTGGACCGGACTCAAGACCAAGGCCGCGGCCGAGGGCTGGGCGGTGCGCTGAGCGCTGCCCGGCGCACGTGTCGAGCGTTACCGAGCCCGCCGCTGCGTGCCCTTGGTCGGCGCCTTCTTCGCCGGGGTCTTCGCCGCGGTCCTGACCGCCGCGGCCCGCTTCACCGATGTCCGCGGCGGCGTGGTGCCGGTGGCGGGAGCGCCCGGGCTCGCGCCGCGCCGTTCGCCGCGCAGCCACTGCAGGTCGGCCTCGAACGCCTTGATGAGCTCGTCGCGGTCGGCGCTCGCCGCCCGGACGGCGAGGCTCCACCGGCAGATCACCTCGAGATCGGTCAGCTCCACCTGCTCGGCCATGCCCGCGACCTTACCGACCGGTCCGGTTGTCGGGCCGATATCGCGACCTGTCGCCCCGGGTGTGGCGTGACTCAGCCGATCGTCGCCTGACCGACGACGCGGTCGCCGTCGTAGAGCGCCACCGACTGGCCCGGTGCGACGCCACGGACCGGCGCGTCGAGCGCCACGTGCAGCCGGCCGTCGCGCAGCTCGGCCGTCGCGGGCACCGCCTCGCCGTGCGCCCGGATCTGCGCGGCGCAGCGCATCGGCAGCGACGGCGCCGGGCCGCACCACGTGGGAACGCCGGCGCACAGTGTCGAGACCTCGAGCGCGTCGGCTCCGCCGACCGTGACCGTGCCGGTCACCGGCTGCACGTCGAGGACGTAACGCGGGCGGCCGTCGGGCGCCGGCCGGCCGAGGCGCAGGCCGCGCCGCTGGCCGACCGTGAACCCGTAGACGTTGTCGTGCCGGCCGAGCACCTCCCCGGTGGCGGCGTCGACCAGCTCGCCGGGCCGCTTGTCCAGCCGACGGGACAGAAAGCCACGGACGTCGCCGTCGGGCACGAAGCAGATGTCGTGGCTGTCGGGCTTGTCGGCGACGGCGAGCCCGCGGTCGGCGGCCTCGGCCCGTACGCCGTCCTTGCACGAGTCCCCGAGCGGGAAGAGCGCATGGGCGACCTGGTCCGGGCGGAGCACCGCCAGGACGTAGGACTGGTCCTTCGCCGGGTCGACGGCGCGGTGCAGCAACCCGTCGACGACCCGCGCGTAGTGCCCGGTGCACACCGCGTCGAAGCCCAGGCCCCGCGCCTTGTCGAGCACGGCGGCGAACTTGATGCGTTCGTTGCAGCGCAGGCACGGGTTCGGCGTACGGCCCGCGGCGTACTCCGCGACGAAGTCGTCGACCACGTCGGCGCGGAACCGGTCGGCGAGGTCCCAGACGTAGAACGGGATGCCGATGACGTCGGCGGCCCGGCGCGCGTCGTGCGCGTCTTCGACGGTGCAGCATCCGCGCGCGCCGGTGCGGAACGTCTGCCGCTGCTGGGACAGCGCGAGGTGCACCCCGGTGACGTCGTGGCCCGCATCGACCGCCCGCGCGGCAGCGACTGCCGAGTCGACGCCGCCGGACATGGCGGCGAGGACCTTCACCGGCGGCGCTCTCTCACCGGCTCTGGGCCTGCCGGGCCCGCTCGACGACGGGGCCGATCGCCTCGGCGAGGGCCGTCACGTCGGCGTCGGTGGAGGTGTGCCCCAGAGAGAAGCGCAGCGAGGCCCGCGCGCGGTCCTCGTCCTGGCCCATCGCGAGCAGCACGTGGCTCGGCCGGGCGACCCCTGCCGAGCAGGCCGACCCGGTCGAGCACTCGATGTCGCGCGCGTCGAGCAGCAGCAGCAGCGAGTCGCCCTCGCAGCCGGGGAAGGAGAAGTGCGCGTTGCCGGGCAGCCGCCGCTCGCGGTGCAGCGTCGGGTCGCCGTTGAGCAGCGCGTCGGGCAGCACCGCCCGCACCTGGTCGACCAGCCGGCCACGCAGGTCGTGCAACCGCTCGGCCCGGGTCGGCTGCTCCTTCACCGCGACCTGCAGCGCGGTCGCGAGACCTGCGACGGCCGGGGTGTCGAGGGTGCCGGACCGGACGTCGCGCTCCTGACCGCCGCCGTGCAGCAGCGGCGCGCAGTCGACGTCGCGACCGAGCAGCAGCGCGCCCGCACCGATCGGGCCACCGAACTTGTGCCCGGTGACGGTCATCGCATCCAGTCCGCTGGCCGCGAAGTCGACCGGCAGCTGGCCGACGGCCTGCACCGCGTCGCTGTGCACCGGCACGCCGTGCGCGTGAGCGAGCGCAGCGAGCTCGGCGACCGGCTGGACGGTGCCCACCTCGTTGTTGGCCCACATGACCGAGACGAGCGCGACCTCGTCGCCCGCTCGCTGCAGCAGCTCGTCGAGCGCCTCGACCTGGACGCGCCCGGTCTCGTCGACGGGCAGCCACGTCACCTCGGCGCCCTCGTGTTCGGCGAGCCACTCCGCGGCGTCGATCACCGCGTGGTGCTCGACCGCGCTGACCACGACCCGGCGGCGGCGCGGGTCCTGCGCCCGGCGGGCCCAGTAGATGCCCTTGACCGCGAGGTTGTCGGCCTCGGTGCCGCCGCTGGTGAGGACCACCTCGCTGGGACGCGCGCCGAGGGCCGCGGCGATCGTCTCGCGCGACTCCTCGACGACGCGACGAGCCCGGCGACCGGCGGCGTGCAGCGAGGAGGCGTTGCCGACCTGCGCCAGCTGCGCCGCCATCGCCTCCACCGCCTCCGGCAGCATCGGCGTCGTGGCGGCGTGATCCAGGTAGACCATCGACGTTCAGCCTAACCGCGCGGCTAGGAAACCGGCGCGCCCATTCGCGGGCCCTGCGTCGGCACGACCACGGGCAGCGGCTCGTCGGCGGCCACGACGACCAGCTGGCTCGGCAGCACGCCGGCCCCCGCGCGGACGTCGGCCGCGACCGCCACCGCCACGTCGGCCGGATCGGCAGCCGTCTGCAGGTGCACGACCACCTGCGGCCGGTGGTCGCGGAACCGTGGGTGGACGACGACCCGCCAGTCGGCCACGTCGGCACTGCCGACCAGCGCGCCGGCAAGCGTTCGCAGGTCGAGCGGCCGGCGCAGGTCGGGTACCCGCTGCACGAGTCCGCCGCGCGCCAGGGTCGAGGGCACGCGAGGCACCCGGCGACCGCAGGACGGGCACGAGCCCGACTCGAGCGGTCCGGGCAGCACGTCACCGGTGCGCCAGCGCAGCAGCGCGCTGCCGCGCATGCCGAGCTGGGTGAGCACCAGCTCGCCCGGGCCGCTGCCGGCGTAGGCCTCCGCGGTCTCCGGGTCGACCACCTCGACGAGGTCGACGTCCGGGTAGGTGTGCAGGCCCGAGCCGGGCGCGCACTCGCCCCACAGCACCCGGGCCCCCGACGGCGCGTGCACGGCGAGCACGACGGCGCCGGTAGCGGCCATCCCCGACAGCGCGCCCGCCGCCGCCCGCCGCTCGGCGGCACTCGGTGCGCCGACGAGCAGCAGACGGCGTACGCCGGACAGGTCGGCGCCCAGCGTCGCGAGGTCGTCCACCAGGTCGGCAGCGGCGTCCGCGGGCGCGGCGAGGGTCGTGGCCGGCATGACCCGGAGCGCCGCGGCGACGTCGCGCGCGTCGGGGCCCGGGAAGTAGGCCGGAGCCCCGGCCGCGAGCGCGGCGTACTCCAGGCCGAGGTGCTCCGCGCTGCGGGTCACCGGCACGGCGCTGACCAGGACGTCGTCGGCCGTCAGGCCGAGCACGTCCCACAACCGGCGTCCGGTGCGCGCGACGACGTCGAGGTCGCCGCGGGTGCTGGCCAGGGGCCAGCGGAAGCCGAGTCCGGTGGTCAGGTAGGAGGTCGGCCGGGTGTCGGTCTCGACGACCTGGCGGTAGGCCTGCGTCGACACCAGCCGCCGCGCGAGCGCGCGGCGGACGGCCGGCCCGGTGGCGTGCACCGCGTAGCCGGTCTCGCTGGGCTGCAGCACCAGCGCCGCCATCGCCGCCGGGTCGCCGTCAGGGCTGATGTCACGCTCGCCGACCGCCGGCAGCCGCGAGAGGCCGGCTACCGACTTCACCGACGACGGCGAGATCCCGAGCGCGCGGAACCGTTCGCGCCAGAACGGCCCGAACGGTGCCACGGCGTCGGCGACCTGCGCGCGCAGCAGGGCGTCCTGCCGGTCGCGCAGCTCCTTGTCAGACCACGTGTCCCATGCCGACGCCACGGCCGGGGACTTTACTTCGTCAGCTGGACCGCTTCTCGATTTCGGTAGTCACTTGCGGGACGACGTCGAACAGGTCGCCGACCACGCCGAAGTCGACCAGCTCGAAGATCGGCGCCTCGGGGTCCTTGTTGATGGCGACGATCGTCTTCGACGTCTGCATGCCGGCCCGGTGCTGGATCGCGCCGGAGATGCCGATCGCCATGTAGAGCTGCGGCGACACGGTCTTGCCGGTCTGGCCGACCTGGTTGGTGTGGGGGTACCAGCCCGCGTCGGTCGCGGCCCGCGAGGCACCGACCGCTGCGTGCAGGGTGTCGGCGAGCTTCTCGATGAGCGCGAAGTTCTCGCCGCCACCGAGACCGCGGCCGCCGGAGACGACGATCGACGCCTCGGTGAGCTCGGGCCGGCCGCCCTTCTTCTCCGCCACCCGGTCGAGCACCTTGGCCCGCTTGCCGGCATCGGAGACCGACACGGTGACCTGCTGCTCGGTCGGCTGCGCCGGCGCCGCTTCGGGGGCCGTCGAGTTGGGCCGCACGGCGATGATCGGCGTGCCCTTCGTGACCCTCGACTTGACGATCGTCGCGCCGCCGAAGATCGACTGCTCGCAGCCGAAGTCGGGGGTGACGTCGACGGCGTCGGTGATGACGCCCGACTCGGTCTTGACCGCCAGCCGGGCCGCGATCTCCTTGCCCTCCGGGGAGGAGGGGATCAGCACGGCGGCCGGCGACGCCTCCTGCACCAGCTGCGCGAGGATCTCGGCCTTCGGCGCGACGAGGTAGGAGTCGTAGTCGTCACCGGCGGCGACGTAGACCTTCTGCGCGCCGTACTCCGCGAGCTTGTCCTTCGCGGTGTCGTATCCCTGACCGACGTAGACCGCGCTCGGCTCGCCGAGCTGACGTGCCTTCGTGAGCAGCTCGTAGGTGACCTTCTTCGGGGTCCCGTCGAGGTGTTCGACCAGGACGAGGATCTCTGCCATGACGGGGCGCTCCTAGATGAACTTCTGGCTGGCGAGGAAGTCGGCGAGCTTCACGCCGCCGTCGCCCTCGTCGGTCACGATCTGGCCCTTTTGCTTCGGCGGGCGCGGCTGCGCCTCGTCGACCGCCGTGAAAGAGGCATCGAGACCGACCTTGTCGGCCTCGATGCCGGCGTCGGCCGCGGACAGGGCCGTGAGCGGCTTCTTCTTGGCCGCCATGATCCCCTTGAAGGACGGGTAACGCGGCTCGTTGATCTTCTCGACCACGCTCACGATCGCCGGGGTCGGCCCCTCGACGACGTCGTAGCCGTTGTCGGTCTGCCGCTCGATCTTCACGCTGCCGTCGGAGGCCTCGACCTTGCGGGCCATCGTCAGCTGGGTGGCGCCGAGCCGCTCGGCGAGCATCGGCGCGAGCACGCTCATCCGCGCGTCGGTCGACTCGGAACCGAGGATCACGAGGTCCCACTCGGTCGTGCCGAGCGCCTTGGCGATCGCGTAGGAGGTGGCGAGCGCATCGGAGCCGTGCAGCGAGTCGTCGACGAGGTGGATCGCCTTGTCGGCACCCATCGACAGCGCCTTGCGGATCGTCTCGGCGGCCTTCTCCGGGCCCATCGTCAGGACGGTGACCTCGCCGCCCTGCGCTTCTTTGATCTTCAGTGCCTCTTCGACGGCGTACTCGTCGAGCTCGTTCATGACGCCGTCGACGGACTCCCGGTCGACGGTCTTGTCCTGCGGGCTCAGCTTCTTCTCCGCCCAGGTGTCGGGCACCTGCTTGACGCAGACGACGATGTTCATGGCCGGCGGCCGACCTCCTGTGAATCGTTGGGAATCGCCGTCAAGCCTGTCATGCCGGTCATGATCGACCGGCACGACCCCCTGGCCGGAACGGCGACGTACGACGAGGGCCGCGACCCGTCAGGTCGCGGCCCCCATGGCGAAATCTCTTCGGTCTAGTGGAACTGCTCTTCCTCGGTCGAACCCTTGAGAGCGAGGGTCTCGGCCTGCGGGTCGATGGCCGTAGCCACCAGGTCGAAGTAGCCGGCGCCGACCTCGCGCTGGTGCTTGGTCGCGGTGTAGCCCTGGGCCTCGGCCGCGAACTCCTTCTCCTGCAGCTCGACGTAAGCCGCCATGTCGCCCTTCGCGTAGCCGCTCGCGAGCTCCCACATCGAGTAGTTGAGGGCGTGGAAGCCGGCCAGGGTGATGAACTGGAACTTGTAGCCCATGGCACCGAGCTCGCGCTGGAACTTCGCGATGGTGTCGTCGTCGAGGGCGGCCTTCCAGTTGAAGGAGGGCGAGCAGTTGTAGGCGAGCAGCTGCTCCGGGAACTCCTTCTTCACCGCCTCGGCGAACTGCCGCGCCAGCTCGAGGTCGGGCGTCGAGGTCTCCATCCAGATGAGATCGGCGTAGGGCGCGTAGGCCAGGGCCCTGGTGATGCACGGGTCGATGCCGTTGGTCACCCGGTAGAAGCCCTCGGCGGTGCGCTCGCCGGTGACGTACTGCTGGTCGCGCTCGTCGACGTCGCTGGTGATCAGCGTCGCGGCCTGCGCGTCGGTGCGGGCGACGACGACCGTCGGGACGCCCTCGACGTCGGCGGCGAGTCGGGCTGCGTTGAGCGTCTTGACGTGCTGCTCGGTCGGGATCAGCACCTTTCCGCCGAGGTGGCCGCACTTCTTGGCCGAGGACAGCTGGTCCTCCCAGTGCACGCCCGAGGCGCCGGCGTCGATCATCGACTTCATCAGCTCGTAGGCGTTGAGCGGCCCGCCGAAGCCGGCCTCGGCGTCGGCGACGATCGGCGCGAACCAGTCGACGTCGGTCTTGCCCTCGCTCCAGGTGATCTGGTCGGCCCGCTTGAGCGCGTTGTTGATGCGCCGGACGACGGCCGGCACGGAGTTGGCCGGGTAGAGGCTCTGGTCGGGGTAGGTCTGCGCGGCCAGGTTGGCGTCACCGGCGACCTGCCAGCCCGATAGGTAGATCGCCTTGAGCCCGGCGCGCACCTGCTGGACCGCCTGGTTACCGGTCAGCGCGCCGAGGGCGTTGATGTAGTCAGCGGAGTTGACGAGCTGCCAGAGCTTCTCGGCCCCACGACGGGCGAGCGTGTGCTCCTCCTGCACCGACCCGCGCAGCCGGACGACGTCATCGGCGGTGTAGGTGCGCTTGACGCCCTTCCAACGGGAGTCGGTGTCCCACTCCTTCTGGAGTGCGGCGGCCTGCTGCTGGAGGTCGGTGGGGTTGGTCATGGGCCGGATCGCTCCTCTGCGCTGAGTGAACTTCCTTGATCTGTACTCACTATCCGCGGCATCATGGCGATTGTCGATGAAGGTTCCTGGAGAATTTCTGCAGATGTTTCATGAGAGTGAAGAACGTGGCTGAACTCACAACGGCTCCGGCGCCGCCCGGGGAGCTGGACCTGGTCGTCCTCGGCCAGCGGCTGCGTCATGCCCGCCGCCACCGTGGTCTCACCCTCGCGCAGGTCGCGGGCAGTGTCGGCGCCGCGGCGTCGCTGCTGAGCCTGGTCGAGAACGGCCGCCGCGAACCCAAGCTGTCCCTGCTGCAGGCACTCGCCGCGGCCTACGCCGTACCGCTCGACGACCTGCTCCGGCCGGAGGCGCCCAGCCGCCGGGCGTCGCTGGAGATCGCGCTGCAGCGCGCGCAGCACGACCCGTCGCTGCAGGCCATCGGGCTGACCCCCCTGCGACCCAGCCCGCGGATGCCGACCGAGGTGCTCGAGCACATCGTCGCGTTGTACGACGAGCTGCGTCGCCGCGACGAGCACGTCGCGGCCACGCCGGAGGCAGCCCGGCTCGCCAACGTGGAGCTACGCCGGCAGATGCGCGCGCAGAACAACTACTTCCCCGAGGTCGAGAAGGTGGCCGACGAAGCGCTGCGCGCGGTGGGCCACACCAGCGGTGCGGTGCCCCAGCGGATCATCAGCGACCTCGCCGCGCACCACGGCTTCACGCTGCACAACGTCAGCGACCTGCCGGAGTCCACCCGTTCGGTCGCCGACCTCACCCACCGCCGCATCTACCTGCCGCAGCGGCCCGCCGGTCACGACCCGCGCTACGTGATCCTGCAGACCCTCGGGCACTTCGCGCTCGGCCACACGGACCCCGGCGACTTCGCGGAGTTCCTGCGCCAGCGGGTGGAGGCCAACTACTTCGCCGCCGCGCTGCTGGTGCCCGAGCGCTCCGCCGTACCGTTCCTGCTCGAGGCCAAGCGCGCTCGCGCGCTGTCGATGGAGGACCTGCGCGACGTGTTCGCCGTCTCGCACGAGACGGCGGCACACCGGTTCACCAACCTGGCCACCCACCACCTCGGGCTGCCGGTGCACTTCACCCGCACCGACGCGAGCGGCACGATCTACAAGGCCTACGAGAACGACGAGCTGCCCTACCCCACCGACGCCTCGGGCGCGATCGAGGGCCAGCTCGCCTGCCGGCAGTTCGCGAGCCGGCGCGTGTTCGGGTCGGCTGACCGCTACGCGACCTACACGCAGTTCACCGACACCCCGGCCGGCACCTACTTCTGCAACTCCCACGTAGAGCCCGCCGGCGGCACGGAGTTCGCGGTCACGGTGGGGGTGCCGTTCCAGCACGCGAAGTGGTTCCGCGGTGCCGACACCACCCAGCGCCGGCGCAAGTCGACCTGTCCGGCGCCGTCGTGCTGCAAGCGACCCCCGCGGGAGCTCGCCGACAAGTGGGCAGGCCACGCCTGGCCGTCGGCCCGCGCGCACAGCCACCTGCTCGCGGCACTGCCGCCGGGCGCCTTCCCGGGCGTGGACACGACCGACGTCTACGCGTTTCTCGACCGCCACGCGCCGCAGTCCTGACGCAGGGCAGACTGGCCCGCGATGAGCTCCGAGGGCAGTCCCGCATCACCGGCGCCGGCGAGCGCGCCGTGGCCCGGGCGCCCGCACCCGCTCGGCGCGACGTGGGACGGCGAGGGCACCAACTTCGCGCTCTACGCCGACGGCGCGGAAGCGGTCGACCTGTGCCTGTTCGACGAGCAGGGGCGTGAGACGCGCCACCCGCTGAGCGAGGTCACCTACCACGTGTGGCACGGCTACCTGCCGCAGGTCGCGCCGGGCCAGCGCTACGGCTACCGGGTCGACGGGCCGTTCGACCCGTCGCGCGGCTGCCGCTGGAACCCGAGCAAGCTGCTGATGGACCCCTACGCGCTGGCGATCGACGGCGCCTTCGTCCTCGACGTCGCCGTCTTCGGCTACCCGCAGGATCGTGACGACACCGTGCAGGACCACCGCGACTCTGCGGCGTACGTCCCGCGCAGCGTCGTGGTGCACGACGTGTTCCCGTGGGGCGACGACCACCAGCGACCGGGGACGCCGTGGGCCGACACCGTCATCTACGAGCTGCACGTCAAGGGCTTCACGGCCCGCCACCCCGACATCCCGGCCGCGTTGCGGGGCACCTACGCCGGGCTGGCCCATCCGGCCGCGATCGAACACCTGCGCGGGCTGGGCGTCACCGCCGTCGAGCTGATGCCGGTGCACCACTTCGTCACCGAGCCGGCCGTGCTGCAGCGCGGGCTGACCAACTACTGGGGCTACAACTCGCTCGGCTACTTCGCCCCGCACGCTGCCTACTGCTCCAGCGGCTCCGGCGGGCAGCAGGTGCGGGAGTTCAAGGCGATGGTGCGCGCGCTGCACGCGGCGGGCATCGAGGTGATCCTCGACGTGGTCTACAACCACACGGCCGAGGGCGACCACCTCGGCCCGACGCTGTCACTGCGCGGGATCGACAACCCGGCCTACTACCGGTTGCGCGACGACGACCCGCGCTACTACGTCAACTACACCGGCACCGGCAACACGCTCGACGCTCGCCACCCGCACGTGCTGCAGCTCATCATGGACTCGCTGCGCTACTGGGTGACCGAGATGCACGTCGACGGGTTCCGCTTCGACCTCGCGGCAGCGCTGGCCCGGTCCTTCCACGACGTCGACAAGCTCTCGGCGTTCTTCGACGTGATCCAGCAGGACCCGATCGTCAGCCGGGTCAAGCTCATCGCGGAGCCTTGGGACCTCGGCGAGGGCGGCTACCAGGTCGGCGAGTTCCCGCCGCTGTGGACCGAGTGGAACGGCAAGTATCGCGACGCCACCAGGGACTTCTGGCGCCCGCACGCCACGACCGGCGTCGCCGAGCTGGCCTACCGCCTGTCCGGGTCCAGCGACCTCTACCAGGACGACGGGCGCCGGCCGTTCGCCTCCATCAACTTCGTCACGGCACACGACGGGTTCTCCCTGCACGACCTGGTGTCCTACGAGCGCAAGCACAACGAGAGCAACGGCGAGGACAACCGGGACGGCAGCGACGACAACCGCTCGGCCAACTACGGCGTCGAAGGTCCGACCACCGATCCCGCGATCCGATCGGTGCGTGCCGTGCAGATGCGCAACCTGCTCGCGACACTGCTGCTGTCGACGGGCGTGCCGATGCTGCGGATGGGCGACGAGGTCGCGCACACCCAGCAGGGCAACAACAACGCCTACGTGCAGGACAACGAGATCTCCTGGATCGACTGGGACCTCGACCCGGACCGCACGCAACTGCTCGCGTTCGTGCAACGGCTCGTCGCGCTGCGCAGGCGGCACCCGGTGCTGCGGCAGCGGGCATTCTTCCAAGGCCAGCCGGTCGACGAAGCCGGCGTGAAAGACCTGGCGTGGTTCACGCCGGCGGGCTTCGAGATGACCGACACCGACTGGGAGCAGCCCGCGCACACCCTCGGCATGTACCTCGCGGGCGACGGCATCCGCACCCGGACCGCCCGCGGCGACCGGATCGTCGACGACTCGTTCCTGCTCGTCCTGCACGCCGACGACGTACCGGTGACGTTCACGCTTCCCGGCGAACCTTGGGCAACGGCGTACGACGTGGTCATCGACACGAGTCACGACACCACCGAGCAGACCGTGGTCGGCGACATCCAGCTCGCCGCCCGCAGCCTCCTGCTGCTACGCGCGCACCGCTGACCGGCACCTCTCGCCGTCATGCGCCTTGCGCTTGTGGATCTCCTGGCTGCACTTCATGTGAGCTCGTTGTGCCGAAAGCCATGACAAAGCGGGCATTGGATCAACGTCTTCTGCAACCAGAAGATCGTCCGGCGCTGGGATGGCTACCGTGTGCCGTCGTGGAGCCCGAGGTGAAGGCCGTGCTGCTCGACGCCGGTGGCGTGTTGCTCATGCCCGATCCCGCGGCGTTTCGGGTCCGGCTAGCGCCGTACGGCATCGCTCCCGACGACGAGGCATGTCACCGCGCACACTTCCTCGGCATGGCCGAGCTCGACCGCATCGGACGCACCGACTACCCCCACGCCGACCGGGTCATCGCGCAGTGGTTGGGCGTGGCGGCCGGGGAGGTCGAGGCGGCGGCAGACGCGATCAAGGACGTCTATCTCGAGGACCCGTTCGTTCCGGTGCACGGAGTGGCCGAGCAGCTGCTGCGGTTGCAGGCCGCCGGGATCCGGCTGGCGATCGTGTCCAACGCGACCGGCAAGGTCGCCGCCGAGCTCGCCAAGCACCGGATCTGCACGACCGCCGACTCCGACTGCGCGTACGTCGACGTCGTGATCGACTCCGCGGTCGTCGGCGTCGAAAAGCCCGATCCGGCGATCTTCGGCTTTGCCCTGGAAGCGCTGCAGCTGCCGCCCGAGCAGTGCGTCTACCTCGGCGACTCCGTGCACTTCGACGTCAACGGCGCGCGGGCGGCGGGCATCCCGGCGGTGCATGTGGCCCCCCACACCGACTGTGCCGCGATTGACCACCCACACGTCGCGTCGGTGCACGCCTTCGTCGACCAGCTGCTCGGCACCTGGTAGAGGGCTGCCTCGTCACGATTTCGGTTGACCGTGGCTCGACACTGGCGGCCTGCCGCGTTTCGCCCGCACGAACTGCAGACCGAGCAGCTGACGCTGCGGCCCTTCGCACCAGGTGGACGTGGAGGCGGTCTTCGAGGCCTGCCAGGACCCGGAGATCCAGCGCTGGACGACCGTGCCGTCGCCGTACACGCATAACGACGCGATGTCCTGCGCCAGGCGCTGGTGCACCGCGGCGTCCGCATCGACGCCCTGGGTCGGTTCGCTGCTCGCCGGCGACAAGCCCCCGGGAGACTAGCGCCAGCCGTTGCTGATCTCCT
>DASSKL010000005.1 GCA_035690485.1 Mycobacteriales bacterium
GTCCTCGCGCTCCGCGCTCCGGGCGCTGCGTGTTGACCCCGCCCCGCGATCGACGCTGCCCACGACCATGCCGGCGACGGTCGAAGAACGCTTACAACAGAACCTTGACGGCCCCGCTCCGCTCAGGAATGTCACTACCGACGGCTCGCCGTAGGCACCCCGGCGTTGGTCCCCTTGACATGCAAGTATGCGCTTGCCTATTGTCCAGCGCGATGAGCGACGTGTTCAAGGCGCTGGCGGACCCGACTCGGCGCGCGATCCTTGACGAGCTCGTTGATCGCGACGACCAGACGCTCTTCGAGTTGTGTGCCCGGTTGACAACGAGACACGCGGTCGCGTCGACACGGCAAGCGGTCTCGCAACACATCGACGTGCTGGTCGAAGCCGGGCTCATCGCGGTACGTCGAGAAGGTCGCTACAGGTTTCACCGGCTTGACCGGCGCCCACTGGAGCACCTGACCGATCAATGGCTACGACGACAAGGAGGGGACACGTGAAGATCACAGTGACGAGCGTCCTCGTCGACGATCAGGCGAAAGCGCTCGCCTTCTACACCGACGTGCTCGGCTTCCAGAAGAAGACCGATGTTCCGCTCGGCGAGCATCGCTGGCTTACGGTTGTGTCGCCCGCGGTACCGGATGGCGTCGAGCTGGTGCTGGAGCCAGACGAGCACCCCGCCGCGAAGCAGTTCAAAGCATCGCTCGCGGCAGACGGCATCCCGTTCACGTCGTTCACCGTCGACGACATCGACCGGGAGTACGAGCGCCTACTCGCCTGCGGCGTTCGATTCACGCAGCCGCCGACGTCTATGGGGCCCGTCGTCACCGCCGTCCTCGACGACACCTGCGGCAACCTCATCCAGATCGCCACAGCTCCGAGGGCCGACTGACCTCGTTGTTTCGGCAGCAGCGAACCGAACAGAGGCGTCACTACATCGCACACCCTCAGTTGCTCGACCAGAACGTCGTGGAACGCCGGATCTCCCGCGCACGCTGTCGGCTCAGGGACGTCGTATGGCGCGCATTACGCGACCCGTGCCGGTCCGCATCACACCGATTTCCCGACCTGGGCACGAGGATAGGAAGCCGGTTCGTTCGATCGCAGCCGGCTATCACTCGTGGGACTCGGCCATCGGCGACTCCTACCGCACCTGTCGCGAGCGGTGAGACAGTGCAGTCATGACGACGTACGACGCGCCTCCGAGCCACCAGGCGACCGATCGCTCGCAGCGCTACGACACCGACCGCTACGCCGGTGCCATCGGTCTGAACTGGTATACCAGCGACCCGACGCTGCGCTTCATCCTCGCCCAGCACATGTCGTCCGATGACCTCGCGTGGGCGGAGCCGAAGCTGTCGGCGTACGGCGCCGTCTGCGGCGATCTCATCGCGCGCAACGCGGATGAGACCGACCGCCACCCGCCGCGCCTCGAGCGCTACGACCGGTGGGGTCACGACGTGAGCGAGGTGGTGCTGCCGGCGACGTTCGAGGCCAACCGTGACGCCGTCATCGCGCACAGCTTCTCCGGCAACGCGGTCCGCGCCGAGGCAGTCGCCGCGGGGATCGACCTGACGCTGCCGGGCGCGGCGTCGAGCTACCTGCTCGACCAGGCCGAGATCGGCATGATGTGCGCGCTCGGCACGGGCGGCGAGATGGTCTACCGGCTCGCCGAGCGCTACGCGCCCCCCGAGGTCCGCGCGATGCTCGACGAGATCGCCGGCCCGGGCGGCCTGATGGGTGAGACCGCGCAGTCGTTCACCGAACGCAGCGGTGGATCCGACCTCGGCGCGATCGAGACGACCGCAACCCCCGTCGGCGACGTGTGGGCGCTCAACGGCGTCAAGTGGTTCGTCTCCAACGCCAACGGCGGGGCGTGGGTCGTCATGGCGCGGCCCGAGGGTGCGCCAGACGGCGTGCGCGGGGTCGCGTCGTTCCTCGTGCTGCGGCAGCGTCGCGACGGCACGCCCAACGGCGTCCACATCCGCCGGCTGAAGGACAAGCTCGGCACGAGGGCGGTGCCGTCGGCGGAGGTCGAGTTCGCCGACGCCGAGGCGTTCCTGCTCGCCGACCCGCCCGGCGCGGGCCAGGCCAACGTCGGCGACGGCCGCGCGGTCTCGCGGCTCATGCAGCTCACCAACGCCGCCCGGCTCGGCATCGCGATGATGGGTCTCGGCTGCGCCCGCCGGGCTCTGGTCGAGTCGCTCTGCTACGCCCGGGCCCGCGAGGCGTTCGGCCGCCCGCTGACCGACCAGCCGCTCATGCGCCGCACCCTCGCCGACCTCCTCGTCGATGTCGAGGGCGCGCAGGCGCTGGTCTTCGACGCGCACGCCCGGCCGCTGCGGATGACCGCGCCGCTGGCCAAGCTGCGCGCGGCCCGGCTCGGCATCACCGCCGCCAGCACGGCGATCGAGGTACACGGTGGCAACGGCTACTGCGAGACGTGGCCGGTTGCCCGCATCCTGCGCGACGCCCAGGTCAACACGATCTGGGAGGGCGGCGACAACATCCTCTGCCTCGACGTACGCCGCGCCATGGAGCGCGAGCAGGCCCACAAGCCGTTCCTCGACAACCTTCGCGACGCGATCGCGGCCGGCCCGGCCGACGACCCGACCACCGGTCTGGTCGAGCAGCGGCTCGCCGACCTCGAGCGGGCACTCGACGGGCTGTCACGGCTCGACCCCGACGTGGGCGAGGCGCGGCTCTCCCCGCTCGCGCACCTGATGTGTGACGTCTACACGGGGGCTCTGCTGGTCGAGCAGGCCGGCCACGAGCGGCGTACGACCGGCACCGACCGCAAGGCCTTGGTCGCGCGGCTGTGGTGCGACCGGCACCTCGCCCCGCGCGACGCAGTCAGCGAGATCATCGACCCGCGCAACGACCTGGCCCGCTTCGACGAGCTGGTCGACGGGGCCTTCGTCGACGACCGCGGCTGACGCCGTCGTCTTCTGCCGCGGTGTGGGGCCTCTCAGAGATCGTTTGACCCCCACACGGCGGCAGAAGACGGTTCAACGAACCGCGGCGTACAGCCGGGACGGTAGCTACTGCTCCAGCCGGCGAGCGGTCAGCGCGGCGGCCAGGATCTGCAGCCCTCGCGTTGTCGACGTGTCCAGACCGGTGAGGTCGACGATCCGGCGCAGCCGGTAGTCGAGAGTGTTGGGGTGCACGTGCAGCGCCGCGGCTGTGCTGCGCCGGTCCTGGTCGTGCGCGAGGTAGGTCTCCAGCGTCACGAGCAGATCGGGGTTGCCGGCCAGCGGCTCCAACGCGGCCGACAGCAGCGGCAGCGCGTCGGACTCCCGCGTGAGCTGGTACTCCACGAGCACGTCGTCGAGGCGGTAGGCGCCCGGCGGCCGGCCCAGCCGCTGCACCAGGTCGAGCACGTCGCCGGCCTGGGCCATCGCCTCGGGAACGTCGGTGACGGTCTCGGCTGCCGCGCCCGCGATCGTCGCCGGTGACCCGGTCTCCGCGGTGATGTCCTCGGCCAGCACGTCGAGGTCGCCCGCCACCTGCTCGAGACCGTCGACGTCCGCCGGCAGCAGGAACGACCCGCCACCCCCGTCGAGCAGGGCCAGCACCGGCACCCCGGCGTGCCGGTCGAGGCACTCCTGCAGCTGGCGCGCCCGCCGGTGCGCGCCGGCACCGGCCTCGTCGCCCTCGGTGGGGCCGCCGACGTCGAGGATCCCGACGACGTACGCCGGCGCCAGCCCGATCCCCAGCCGGCGGGCCAGGCCGTGGGCCGGCGCACCGACGAGCAGCGCCTGCGTCAGCGACCGCCGCGCGTCGAGCTCCTCGCCGTAGATCGCCTGCTGCTCGTCGAGGTAGGCCGTCGCGACCGCCCCGGTCACGTGGCGCAGGTAGCGCAGCACCGCGTCGGCCGCCGCCAGCAGCTCCTCGCGCTCGTCGCGGCGCGCGGCATCGACGAGCATCTCCCACGCCCGGTGCGCCCCGACGTGGTACGCCGACAGCACGGCCTCCAACGGCACCCGCTCCTCCGCCCGGCGCCGGGCCGCAGCGCGCGGGCCGGCGAGCTCCTCATCGGTCGGTGGCCGCTCCTCGCGCAGGCTGCGGAAGAAGATGTGCAGGTTGTCCTCGACACCCGCGGTGAGCTCGCCCTCGCGCTGCTCCTGCGGCAGCAGGTCGTAACGCGGGATCTCCTCGAGGAAGACCTCGATGAGGGCACGGGCCAGCTCGGGCACCCGCCGCTCCACCCGCCGGTAGAGACCGGGTTCCTTCCGCGCCGTCACAGCCGCGCCCGCCCCCGCCATGAGCCGAATTGTGCTCCGTCACAACGCTCCCGACCAGGGGGGTGCGGCGGCGATGTTCGTAGGCTCCGGACCATGCACGCGATCACGCTGTCGGGCGCCGGCGGCCCGGAGGTCATGGAGTGGAACGTGGTCGGCGACCCGGTGCCGGCACCCGGCGAGGTGCTCGTCGACGTCGCCGCCAGTGCCGTCAACCGGGCCGACGTCATGCAGCGCATGGGCTTCTACCCGCCGCCGCGGGGCGCGTCCGAGCTGCTCGGCCTGGAGTGCAGCGGCCGCATCGCCGCCCTCGGCGACGGGGTGAGCGGTTGGACCGTCGGCGAGGAGGTGTGCGCGCTTCTCGCCGGCGGCGGTTACGCCGAGAAGGTCGCGGTCCCCGCCGGCCAGCTCCTGCCGGTGCCGGCCGGAGTCGACCTGGTCGACGCCGCCGGCCTGCCCGAGGTGGCCTGCACCGTGTGGTCCAACGTCTTCATGCTGGCCCGGCTGCAGCCCGGCGAGCGGTTCCTCGTGCACGGCGGCACCAGCGGCATCGGCACGTTCGCGATCCAGCTCGCCAAGCAGCACGGCGCCCACGTGCTCACGACCGCCGGCAGCGACGACAAGTGCGCGCGCGCCCGTGAGCTCGGCGCCGACGTGGCGATCAACTACCGCGAGGCGGACTTCGTCGACGTGGTGCGCGAGGAGACCGGCGGGCGCGGCGCCGACGTGATCCTCGACATCATGGGTGCGGCCTACCTGCCGCGCAACGTCGACGCCCTTGCCACGGGAGGCCGCATCGTCGTGATCGGCCTGCAGGGCGGGCGCAAGGGCGAGCTCGACCTCGGCCAGCTGCTCACGAAGCGGGGCGCGGTGCACGCCACGAGCCTGCGCGGCCGGCCGGTGGCGGAGAAGGCTGCGATCGTCGCCGAGGTGCGCGAACACGTGTGGCCGCTGGTCGCCTCGGGTGCCGTGCGGGCCGTCGTCGACCGGCGGGTGCCGATGCCCGACGCCGCTTTGGCGCACCGCCTCCTGGAGGAGAGCGGCCATGTAGGCAAGATCATTCTTTCGGTGGCGACGGTCGGGGCGTGACGGCGTACGGTGCGGGAAGGTGACCCACGGGTAACCGAGCGAAGGAGCATGCCGTGAGCAGCAACGTGAGCGAGCGTGAGGCCCGGCAGGTCGCTGAGGCGGCTCGCGAGACCGAGTGGAAGCTCCCGTCGTTCGGCAAGGAGCTGTTCCTCGGCAACTTCCGGCTCGACCTGATCCATCCGCAGCCACGGCTGTCGCCCGACCAGATCGAGAAGGGCGAGCGGTTCCTCGGCGAGCTGCGGTCGTTCCTGGAGAACAAGGTCGACCCGCTGCAGATCGAGCGCGATGCGAAGATCCCCGACGAGGTTGTCGAAGGCCTCAAGGAGCTCGGCGCGCTCGGCATGAAGATCCCGGAGGAGTACGGCGGCCTCGGCCTCTCGCAGGTCTACTACAACAAGGCCCTCGCGATGACCGGCACGTGGCACGCGTCGATCTCGACGCTGCTGTCCGCGCACCAGTCGATCGGCGTACCGGAGCCCCTGCGGCTGTTCGGCTCCGAGGAGCAGAAGAAGAAGTACCTGCCGCTGGTCGCCCGCACGCACGTGAGCGCATTCCTGCTGACCGAGCCCGACGTCGGCTCCGACCCGGCGCGGATGAGCTCGCAGGCCGTGCCCACCGACGACGGCAGCGGCTACCGCATCAGCGGCCGCAAGCTCTGGACCACCAACGGGGTCATCGCCGACATGCTCGTCGTGATGGCGGTCGTGCCCAAGAGCGAGGGGCACCGGGGCGGCATCTCGGCGTTCATCGTCGACGCCAAGTCCGAGGGCATCACCGTCGAGCACCGCAACCAGTTCATGGGCCTGCGCGGCATCGAGAACGGCGTCACCCGCTTCGACAACGTCTTCGTCCCGGCCGACAACCTTCTCGTCGGCGAGGGCCAGGGCCTGAAGATCGCGCTCACCACGCTCAACACCGGCCGGCTGTCGCTGCCCGCCATCTCCGCGCAGGCGTCCAAGTGGGCCATGAAGATCGCCCGCGAGTGGTCCAGCGAGCGGGTGCAGTGGGGCCTGCCCGTCGGCAAGCACGACGCCGTCGCGCAGAAGATCGCGTTCATCGCCGGGTCGGCGTTCGGCCTCGAGGCCATGGTCGACGTCTCCAGCCGGCTCGCCGACGAGAAGCGCAACGACATCCGCATCGAGGCCGCACTGGCCAAGCTCTACGGCTCCGAGATCGCCTGGCAGGTCATCGACGAGCTGGTGCAGGTGCGTGGCGGGCGTGGCTACGAGACCGCGGAGTCGCTGAAGGCGCGTGGCGAGAAGCCAGTGCCGGTCGAGCAGGCGCTGCGCGACATGCGCATCAACCGGATCTTCGAGGGCTCGACCGAGATCATGCACCTGCTGATCGCCCGCGAAGCCGTCGACCAGCACCTGCAGATCGCCGGCGACATCATCGAGCCCGACGTGCCGCTCGCCGACAAGGCGAAGACCGCGGTGAAGGCGGGCGGCTTCTACGCCAAGTGGTTCCCGAAGCTGACGGTCGGCGAGGGGCTCAGCCCGACGTCCTACGCCGAGTTCGGGCCACTGGCCACGCACCTGCGGTTCTGCGAGCGGTCGTCGCGCAAGCTGGCGCGGTCGACGTTCTACGGCATGAGCCGCTGGCAGGGCGGGTTGGAGAAGCGGCAGGCCTTCCTGGGCCGCATCGTCGACATCGGGGCCGAGCTCTACGCGATGGCCAGCGCGTGCGTCTACGCCGACACGCTCGCCAAGGACGAGCCGTCACGGCGGGCGAGCGTCTTCGAGCTCTGCGACCTGTTCTGCACGCAGGCCCGGCGCCGGGTCGACCAGCTGTTCCACGACCTGTGGCGCAACGACGACGACACCAACCACGCGGCGGCGATGCGGGTGCTCGACGGCGACTACCGGTGGTTCGAGGCCGACGTGCTCGACCCGTCGGGTGAGGGCCCGATGATCGCCAAGCAGCCGGACCTGGCGTGACCGAGCAGCCCCCCGCCGACCGGCTGCGCATCGTCACGGTCGGGCCCGACGGCGAGCCCGTGCAGGAGGTCCCTGCCGGCGACGTCGCCGGCGGCGGCGACGAGGACGGCGGGCTCGTCTCGATGGTCGAGCAGCCGGCCAAGGTCATGCGGATCGGCACGATGATCAAGCAGCTGCTCGAGGAGGTCCGGGCCGCACCGCTCGACGAGGCCAGCCGGGTGCGGCTGCGGGAGATCCACGAGACGTCCATCAAGGAGCTGTCCGACGGGCTCGCGCCCGAGCTGCGCGACGAGCTGCAGCGGATCACGCTGCCGTTCAGTGAGGACACCGTGCCGAGCGACGCCGAGCTGCGGGTCGCGCAAGCACAGCTCGTCGGCTGGCTCGAGGGGTTGTTCCACGGCATCCAGACCGCGCTGTTCGCCCAGCAGATGGCGGCTCGCGCGCAGCTCGACGAGATGCGCCGGCGGGCGCTGCCCGGCCCGATGCCGGGGCAGCAGCAGGGACAGGTCTCCGGCCCTTACCTGTAGAGGGTTTCGAGCACGAGCGCGACACCGTCGTCGTCGTTGCTCGCCGTGACCTCGTCGACCGCGTCGAGCACTTCCGGGTGCGCGTTCGCGACCGCGATCGCGCGGCCGGCCCACGCGAGCAACGGCAGGTCGTTGGGCATGTCGCCGAACGCAATCACGTCGGGGGCGCCGTAGCCGTGCTCGGCGACGACCCGCTCCAGGGTGGTGGCCTTCGTGATGCCGGCGGCGCTGATCTCGAGCAGGCCGTCGCGGCTGGAGTGGGTCAGCGTGGCGAGCCCCGCGGACGCTTCCCGGGCCCGGGCGAGCAGGGTGTCGGGCGCCATGCTCTCGTGGCGCACGAGCAGCTTGGCGACCGGCGCAGAGAGCAGGGCCTCGACGTCGGCGACCAGCGCGCCGTCGGGCACCGGCCAGCGCGACCGGTAGGCCGGCTCGTGCCCGAACTCCGACGCCCGCTCGACCGCGAACGCCACCTCGGGCAGCGCCTCGCGCAACACCTGCACGAGCGACGCGGCGACCGAGGGCTGCAGCAGGAACTCCTCGACCACCTGCTCGGCGTGCAGGTCGTAGACGAACGCGCCGTTGGCGCACACCGCCAGCCCACGGTGCCCGGCGGCTTCGGCGATCGGCCGCATCCACCGGGGCGGCCGGCCGGTCACGAAGACGACCATCGCCCCGGCGTCCTCCGCCGCCGCCAGCGCGCGCCGGGTGCGCTCCGAGATCGAACCGTCGCTGCGGACGATCGTGCCGTCGAGGTCGGTGGCGACCACGCGCGGCGGTGCGATCGATCGGCTCACCGGGCGCCCCACGACGCTCCTGCCGGCGGTCTCATCCGACCGGCTCGAGGACCTCGCGCCCGCCGAGGTAGGGCCGCAGCGCAGCCGGCACGCGCACCGACCCGTCGGCGCGCTGGTGGACCTCGAGCAGCGCGACGATCGTGCGGGCGATCGCCACCAGCGTGCCGTTGAGCGTCGCGACGGGTCTCGTGCCCTGCGGCGTACGCATCCGGGTCTGCAGCCGCCGCGCCTGGAACTCCGTGCAGTTGGACGTGCTGGTCAGCTCGCGGTAGCGGTCCTGCGTGGGGATCCACGCTTCGCAGTCGAACTTGCGGGCCGCGCTCGTGCCCAGGTCACCGGTCGCCACGTCGATGACGCGGAACGGCAGCTCGAGCTTGGTCAGGAACTCCTTCTCCCAGCCGAGCAGGCGCTGGTGCTCGGCCGAGGCCTCCTCCGGCGTGCAGTAGGAGAACATCTCGACCTTGTCGAACTGGTGCACCCGGATGATGCCGCGCACGTCGCGCCCGTGTGACCCCGCCTCGCGCCGGAAGCAGGTCGAGAAGCCGGCGTAGCGCAGCGGCAACGCGCCGACGTCGAGGATCTCGTCCATGTGGTAGGCCGCGAGCGGCACCTCGCTGGTCCCCACGAGGTAGAGGTCGTCCTGCGCTACCCGGTAGACGTCGTCGGCGGCGGTCTGGCCGAGGAACCCGGTGCCCTCCATCGCCTCCGGCCGCACCAGCACCGGCGTGATGACCGGGGTGAACCCCGCCTCCACCGCCTGGGCCATGGCGAGGTTGACCAGCGCCAGCTCGAGCAGCGCGCCCACGCCGGTCAGGAAGTAGAACCGCGCGCCGGACACCTTCGCGCCGCGCTCCACGTCGATCGCGCCGAGCAGCTTGCCGAGCTCCAGGTGGTCACGCACCTCGAAGTCGTAGACCGGCACGTCGCCGACCGTCTCCAGCACGGCGTAGTCGTCCTCGCCCCCCACGGGTGCGCCGTCCTCGACCAGGTTCGCGATCGCGTACGCCGCGGCGCGCAGGTCCTCGTCGGCCCGCTGCTGCTCGGCGTCGGCGGCCTTCACCGCGTCGGCGAGCTCCTTCGCCCTCGCCAGCAGCTGCTGCTTCTCGTCGCCCTGCGCCTTCGCCACCGACGCGCCCAGGGTCTTCTGCTCGGCGCGCAACCGGTCGAAGGTCGCGACCGCGGCCCGGCGGCGCTCGTCGGCTGCCAGCGCTGCGTCGACCGCCGACTCGTCGTCGCCCCGTGCCCGCTGGCTCTTGCGGAACCGGTCGGGGTCGTCGCGCAGCAGCCGCAGGTCGATCACGTGCTCAAGCCTATGAGGTGGGGCCAACGGCTATTGGTCACAGCGTGCCGGTCACGGCCTGCAGCAGCAGGCTGCTGACCCCGACCGCTGCCCACAGCACCGCGCCGAGCAGCAGTGGGCGGTGCCCGGCCTGCCGCAGTGTCGACAACCGCGTCGACAGGCCGATCGCCGCGAGCGCGACCGTGATGCAGAACACCGCCGTGTGCCCGAGCGCCGGGTGCCATCCGGCGGGAATCACGCCCGCCGTCTGCGCCGCGCTCGTTGCGACGAAGCCGACGAGGAACAGCGGGACCAGACGAGCTAGCGAGGCCCCGTCGAGCCGGCCGTCGGCGCCGGAGCGCCGGCCGCGCAGCAGCGCGAGGCCCACGGTGATCGGGATGATCGCGAGGCTGCGCGTCAGCTTGACCACCACGGCGTAGGCCCCCGCGGTCGCGCCGTAGGAGTACGCCGCCGCGACGACCGACGAGGTGTCGTTGATCGCCGTCCCCGACCACAGGCCGAACGCGTGCTGGGACAGGCCGAGCAGATGACCGACCGCCGGGAAGAGCAGCACGCCGGCCACGTTGAACGTGAAGATCGTGCCGATCGCGTAGGCCACGTCGGCCTCGGCCGCGCCGAGCACCGGGGTGATGGCGGCGATCGCCGACGCGCCGCAGACCCCGGTGCCGACCCCGATCAGCGTCCGGGCGTCGCGGGGCACGCCGAGCGCGGCGCCGACCAGGCGGGCGCCGACCAGCGCCACGGTCAGGGTGCCCGCGAGGACGGGCAACGAGGTCGCACCGACGTGCACGACCTGGCTCAGCGACAGGCCGGTGCCGAGCAGCACGATGCTCGCCTGCAGCACGTGGCTGCGCGCGAACTGCAGCCCCGGGTCCAACCGTTCGTGTCTCGGTACGACCGCCGCCAGCGCGGCGCCGAGCACGATGCCGAAGACCGGGCCGCCCACGATGGGCAGCAGCTCGCCGAGGCCGGTCGCCACCGCTGCCACCCCGACCGCGAGGAGCAGTCCGGGCACCGGCAGGCGCACCGGCCACGGTGAAGCGAGCGGGACCATGCATCTACCGTGTGCCGGCAGATCTCTCCTGTGTAGGTGCCAGTTCCGCGACGGGTCATAAGGTTTGCCTATGGCTCCTGCGCCCGACCTCGACGCCCTCGAGTTGCTGGTCTCCGTCGCCGAAATGGGCAGCATCGGTCGAGCCGCAGCGCGCCACGACCTCAGCCAGCCCGCGGTGAGCCTGCGGCTACGCGCCCTCGAGCGGCAGCTGCGCCTCGTCCTTCTCGAGCGCTCGCCGAGCGGCTCGCGGCTCACCGCCCCGGGCCGGACGGTCGTCGACTGGGCCCGCCCGCTGCTCGACGCCGCCGACGCGTTCGGCCGCAGCGTGAGCGCGCTCGCCGACCGGCACCACGACCGGCTGCGGCTGGCCGCCTCGCTGACGGTCGCGGATCATCTGGTGCCGGGCTGGCTGGTCGCCCTGCATGCGGCCCTGCCGGACGTCGCCGTCTCGTTGCAGGCGGTCAACTCCGAGAATGTCGCGGAGCTGGTGCGCGCCGGCGGCGTCGACCTGGGCTACGTGGAGGGGCCTGGAGTGCCGGCCGGGTTGCGGTCCCGGCGGGTCGGCGGCGATCAGCTCGTCACCGTGACCGCGCCAGGACATCCTTGGGCTCGCCGCCGCACACCGGTGAGCCCCGAGGAGCTCGTCGCGGCTCCCCTGGTGGTGCGAGAGATCGGCTCCGGCACCCGGGAGGCCCTCGCCTCCGCCCTGGCCGCCCACGGGCTGCCTCTTCGCACCGGCCTCGAGCTGGGATCGACCGCTGCGATCAAGGCCGCGGTGATGGCGGGTGACGGGGTCGCGGTGCTGAGCCGGCTCGCCGTGGCGGCTGACCTGGAGGCGGGCCGCCTGGTGGCGATCGCGGTCGCCGGCCTCGACCTCCGGCGCCACTTCCATGCCGTCTGGCGAGCGGGCCGCGCGCCCACCGGACCGGCCAACTCCTTGCTCGCGCTCAGCCTGCGGTCGTGATCCGCGGGCCGCGGCGCGCTCCGGCGAACGAGTGAAACCGGCACGCTCGCCCGGCCGGAATATGGAACCTGGCAAATCCGACGGCTACGGTGCTGGGGTGAGCTCCGGGGGCCGGTCGGCGAGCACGCGGCGGCGACTGCTGCGCGGCGAGGGACTGCTGCTCGACCTGTCGAGCCACCTTCGGGAGATCTCGACCCCGCCGCCCGTCCCGGCCGGCTGGCAGGTCGAGACGGCGCTGGTCGCCGCCGGCGGTGCGGAGATCGGCGGCGACTTCGTCGTCTTCGACCTCGCCGCGGACGCCAAGCGGCTGAGCGCGGTGCTCGTCGACACGTCCGGAAAGGGGTTCGCGGCGGCCACCCGGTCGCTGATGCTCGCCGGCGCGGTCAGCGGTCTGCTCGGCTCGGTGCCGACCAGCGACCTGCTCGACCGGCTCAACGCGCACATCCACCGGCGGCACAACTGGGAAGAGCACTTCGCCACCGCCGTGCACGTGGAGGTCGACCTCACCACCGGCGCCTACCAGCTGGGCGTCGGCGGGCACGTGCCGCCGGCGATCTTCCACGCCGGCCGCGGGGTCTGGCAGCTCTGCGAGGTCGGGGGGGCCGGGCTCGGGTTCAACCCCGGCGGCCAGTGGCCCTACGTCTCCGGCGTCCTCGACCCGGGCGACGCGATCCTGCTCGTGACCGACGGGGTCATCGAGCGCCGCGGGGAGGACCTGGCGAGCGGTTACGACCGGTTGCTCGGCGGCGCCGAGCGCCTGATCACCTCGGGTTTCCGCGACGCGGCCGACACGCTGCTCGCCAGCCGGCCGCCGCACGGCGACGACGATGCCGCGGTGGTCTTCATCCACCGCCAGCCCTAGGTCTGATCGCCACCCTCAGCCGTCGACCTGCGTCCGCGGCCAGGTCACCTCGAGCCGGCCCGACCGCGGCTGCCGCACCGGCGCGCGCGGCGGCCCGAGGTCACCCACCATGGCGGTGTAGGCAGACCCGTCACCGCCCCACAGCACGTCGTCGAGCGTCAGCCCGGCGGTCGCGAGCAGCGTCTCGAGATCTTCCCAGTTCTCGACGAAGCGGTGCTGCAGCTCGACGGGCAGGTCGTCGGCGGTCGGCATCATCAGCACTTCCCACCGCGCGGTCAGCCCCTCGTGTGCGCGCACCTCGGCTGTCCAGCTCATGACAGCCCGGTTCCCCGCCACCGGCCGGGTCACGCGCGCCGGTTACGGTCAGTGCATGCAGGCGGGAGTGGTCGGCGGCGGGATCATGGGCGCCGGCATCGCCGAGGTGGTCGCCGTCGCGGGCAACGACGTGACGGTCGTCGAGTCGACCGAGGCGTTCGCCGAGGCCGCGCGCGGACGCATCGACACCTCGCTGCAGCGCGCCGTGAAGGCCGGCCGCGCGACCGAGGAGCAGGCGCAGGCGGCCCTCGCGCGCATCTCGCTCGTCACCGACCTGGATGCCCTCGCCGACCGCGAGCTCGTCATCGAAGCGGTGCCGGAGGACGAGCGCATCAAGACCGAGCTGTTCGCCCGCCTCGACGCGATCGTCCGCCCCGGCGTGGTCCTGGCGACCAACACCTCGTCGATCCCGATCACCCGCATCGCGGCCGCGACCGGGCGCCCCGACCGGGTCGTCGGCATCCACTTCTTCAACCCGGTGCCGGTGCTCCCCCTGGTCGAGATCGTTGCCGGCCCGCTGACCGGCGCGCACACCGTCGAGGAGGCGGAGGAGTTCGCGCGGTCGCTCGGCAAGCGCACGATCCGCGCCAAGGACCGTGCCGGCTTCGTCGTCAACGCCCTGCTCGTCCCGTACCTCCTGTCGGCGATCCGGATGGTCGAGGCCGGCCACGCCACGCCGGAGGACATCGACGCGGGGATGGTCGCGGGCGCCAACCACCCGATGGGACCGCTCGCGCTCACCGACCTCATCGGGCTCGACACCACCGCCGCCGTCGCCGAGTCGATGTACGCCGAGTTCAAGGAGCCGCTCTACGCCCCGCCCCCGCTGCTGCGGCGGATGGTCGAGGCGGGCCTGCTCGGTCGCAAGTCGGGGCGTGGCTTCTTCAGCTACGACCGCTGACCGGCGAGGCGCTGCCGCGGTCGCCGGCCCATCGGGCGAGCTTGCCGCTGCGGTGCACCGCGCGCAGCCTCTCCTCGGTGGCGGCCAGGTCGGTCCGGGTCGTCACGACGAGCACCGAGTCGCCGCGCTCGAGCGGCGTGGTCGGCTCGGGTACGAACGCCGTACCGTCCCGCACGATCAGCGTGACCGCAGCGCCCGCCGGCAGCCGCAGCTCCCAGATCTCCACCAGGTGCAGGCGTGAGGCGGGCGGGATCTCGAG
The DNA here is from genome assembly GCA_035690485.1 of Mycobacteriales bacterium. NCBI lineage: Bacteria > Bacillati > Actinomycetota > Actinomycetes > Mycobacteriales > Mycobacteriales bacterium. The sequence goes on from DASSKL010000005.1 coordinate 14,241, forward strand.
CTGGAGCAGTTCGGCGTGCATCTCGTCGAGTGGTGCCGACTCGACGGTCAGCGGCACCGCTTCGTCGTGGCGGACGAGCCCGAGTGCCGCGGCGATCGGGCGCAGCAGCGGCGCCTGCAGGAGCGTGAACACCGCAACCAGTACGAACACCACGTCGAAGATCTGCCGGGAGCCGTGCACGCCGGTCGTCAGCGGCACCGTCGTCAGCACGATGGGCACCGCCCCGCGCAGGCCGGCCCACGAGAGCAGCGCCTGCTGGCGCCACGGCAGCCGGAACGCTCCCGTGCTCGCCACGACCGACAGCGGCCGCGCCACCAGCAGCAGCACCGCCCCGATCGCCAGCGCCGGCAGCACCGCCGGGCCGAGCCGGGTCGGCGCCGAGAGCAGGCCGAGCATCACGAACAGGCTGATCTGTGCCAGCCAGCCGATGCCCTCGGCGAAGCCCAGCGTCGCCCGGCGGTGCGGGAGCGGCGCGTTGGCGATCCACAGCCCGGTGAGGTAGACGGCGAGGAACCCGCTGGCGCCCGCGGCGGTGGCCGCGGCGTACGACGCCATCGCGAACGCCATCGTCGCGAGCGGGTACAGCCCGGCGGCGGGCAAGGCGGCCTGCCGCAGCGTGTTGCTCGCCAGCAGCCCGGTGACGATGCCGATGCCGGCGCCGACGGCGAGCTCGTAGCAGAGGACTCCGGCTCCGTGTAGCGCGCCGCCGTGCTCGCCGGCGAGCAGGGTGACGAGGATGACGACCGGCGCGTCGTTGAACCCCGACTCCGCCTCGAGCACTCCGCGCAGCCGCGCCGGCAGCCGCACCGCGCGCAGCGTCGAGAAGACCGCGGCGGCATCGGTCGAGGACACGATCGCCCCGAGCAGTGCCGCCGTACGCCAGCCCGTGTCGAGCACGTAGCGCGTCGCGACCGTGGTGACCGCGACGCTCACGGCGACGCCGACGGTGGAGAGGGCCACCGCCATCGGCACGGAGGAGCGGATGTCTCCCCAGCGGGTGGTCAGCCCGCCCTCCGCGAGGATCACCGCGAGCGCGACCAGCCCGAGGTGCTGCGCCAACTTTGCGTTGTCGAAGTCGAGCCCGATCGCGTCCTGGCCGAGCACCATGCCGATGCCCAGGTAGAGCAGCAGGCTCGGAACGCCGACCTTTGCCGAGACCCGCACCCCGGCGATCGCGACCAGCAGCACCCCGGTCGTCGCCAGGATGGCGATGGCCAGGGTGGGATGGTCCATCGGCCCATCATGTCGGCCGCCGGTTTCAGGTGTCGTTCAGGCGCGTGCCGCACACTGACCGCGTGGGGGCGTCGCCGGAGTCCGCCGCCGCGCTCGTCGTCGACGACGACCCGGAGCTGCGGGCGGCGCTGCGCCGTGCCCTGAGCCTCGACGGTTACCGGGTCACCGCCGTCGGCCACGGGGTCGCGGCACTGGAGGCGGTCGCCAAGGAGCGGCCCGACGTCATCGTGCTCGACGTGATGATGCCGTACGTCGGTGGGCTCGAGGTCTGCCGCCGGCTGCGCGCCGCGGGGGACCGGACCCCGATCCTCGTGCTGACCGCGCGGGACGAGGTCGAGGACCGGGTCGCGGGCCTCGACGCGGGCGCCGACGACTACCTGGCAAAGCCGTTCGCTCTCGACGAGCTGCGTGCCCGGCTGCGCGCGCTGCTGCGCCGGGCCGCCCCGCCGGTGGCTGACGACGAGGCCGACGAGGTGCTGCGCTTCGCCGACCTGGAGCTCGACACAGGCAGTCGACGGGTGTGCCGCGGCGACCACGCCGAGGACCTCACCCGCACCGAGTTCGCGCTGCTCGCGCTGCTCATGCGCAACGCCGGTCGCGTCCTCACCCGCGAGGTCATCATGGAGCGCGTGTGGGGCTACGAGCTGGAGCCGGCGTCGAACTCCCTCGAGGTCTTCGTCGGCTACCTGCGGCGCAAGACGGAGGCGGGCGGCCGGCCGCGGCTGCTGCACACCGTCCGGGGCGTCGGCTACCAGCTGCGAGCGCCCGAGTGAGCGGGTTGCGCGGCTGGTGGCACGCCCAGTCGTTGCGCACCCGGCTCGTCGTGGCGGCCGCCGTGGCCGTCCTGGTCGGCGTCGCCGGTGTCGCGGGTGTGGGCTACCTCGCGGTGCGCCACCAGCTCTACGGCACGATCGACGACCAGCTGCGCGCGCAGGCCAACGACCTGCAGCAGCAGGCCGACTTCTTCGCCGGCCGAGGCGTGCCGCTGCGCCTGCGCACGAGGTTCGGCCAGGTCGACGGCTACGTGCAGGTCGTGCCGATGTTCGGCGAGTCCCTCCCGCCGCCGCCGGGGCAGGACGTGACGTTGCCGGTCACCCGGGAGGACCGCGCGGTCGCGCGTGGCCGGAGAGGTCCGAGCCTGCGTTCGACGTCGATCGGTGGCACGCCGGCCCGCATGCTGACCGTGCAGCTGGTGCCGGGCTTCGCGTTGCAGGTGGCGCTGCCCACGACCCACGTGCAGGACCAGTTGCACCGGCTGGCCCGGGCGTTCGTCGGGCTGGCCGCGGGTGCGCTCGCTCTTGCCGTCGGCCTGGCGTGGTTGCTCGCCCGGCGCGCGCTGGCGCCCGTGGCACAGCTGACCGCCGCCACCGAGGAGATCGCGACGACCCGCAACCTCACGACGCGCATCGTCGAGAGTCACCACGACGAGCTGGGCCGGCTGGCGGCGAGCTTCAACACGATGCTCGACGCCCTCGAGCAGTCGGTGACCGCGCAGCGCCGGCTGGTCGCCGACGCCTCCCACGAGCTGCGCACGCCGCTGGCCAGCCTGCGCACCAACGTCGAGGTTCTCGACCGCGTCGACGAGCTCTCGCCGACCGACCGGGCCGAGCTCATCGCCGGGATCGTCGGCCAGCTGCAGGAGATCACCGACCTGGTGGCCGACGTCGTCGAGCTGGCTCGCGGCGAGGAGCCGGTGCACCAGCCGCACGACGTGCCGTTCGACCGGCTGGTCGGCAACGCCGTCGAGCGGGCCCGGCTGCACTGGCCTGGCGTGCAGTTCGACTACCGCGCGGTGCCGGTAACGGTCCGCGGCGTCGGCGCGCGGCTCGACCGGGCCGTCGCCAACCTGCTCGACAACGCCGGGAAGTTCTCCGACCCGGGTGGGCTCGTCGAGGTCACCGTCGACCGCGACGCCGTGCTGCGGGTCCGTGACCACGGACCGGGCATCCCCGACGAGGCCCTGCCGCACGTGTTCGACCGCTTCTACCGGGCCGATGAGGCGCGCGCCCGTCCCGGCTCCGGCCTCGGGCTGGCGATCGTGAAGCAGGTGGCCGATGCGCACGGCGGCCGGGTCACCCTGCACAATCTGGCGTCGGGCGGCGCGGTCGCGGAGCTCACGCTGACGCCGGTGATCGTCGCGCCGGCCGCAGGTGCCGCGCCGGTGTCCACGGCGGAGGTGCTGCAAGGATGATCGACCGGCTCGTCGAGATGCTCGCCCTCGAGCGCCTCGACCGGGACCTCTTCCGCGGCCACAACCCGACCAGCGCGCGCCACGGCCGGCTCTTCGGCGGGCACGTGGCCGCGCAGGCGCTTCGCGCTGCGGCGTACACCGTCGACTCCGACCACTTCCCGCACTCGCTGCACGGCTACTTCCTGCGGCCCGGCCGGCTGGAGCTCCCGTCGACCCTGCAGGTGCACCGCATCCGCGACGGCCGGTCGTTCACCACCCGCCGGGTCGTCGTGGTCCAGGACGGGGAGGCGATCTTCAGCCTGGCGGCGTCGTTCCACCGTGACGAGCCGGGCGGGGACTACCAGGTGCCACAGCCTCTCGGCGTACCGGCTCCGGACGAGGTCGCCGCGCGTGACGACGGCGACGGTGGCCATCTGTCGCCGTTCGACGTGCGCGAGGTGCTCGACGAGACCGCCACGCATGGCCGCTCCACGCGCCAGATCTGGGTGCGCACCCGCGGGGCACTGGACGACGACCGGACACTGCACGCCAGCGTGCTGACGTATTTGTCCGACATGGGTGCGGTCGGTGCCGCCCGCCGGTCCCTGCGCCTCTACCACCGCCGGGGTCTCGGGGCGAGCCTCGACCACGCGGTGTGGTTCCACCGCCCGGTCCGCACCGACCAGTGGCTGCTCTTCGACATGCAGCCGGTGTCGGCGTCGGGCGCCCGCGCGCTCGTCGTCGGCACTCTGCACGACGGCGCCGGGGTGCTCGGAGCATCGATGGCGCAAGAGGTGCTCGTCCGAGGCTGACGAGAATTCTGCTCAGGCCCGGCGCGTAACGCGCCGATGTGCTGGAGCGTTGTACCTGGTGCAAGACCTTTCGCTCCTGGAAGCCGGTGATCGCGGTGACGCCGCAGTTGTCATCCGACGAGTGCTGTGCCTATGCGCTGTCGGTCGAGTCCGCCGACGACAGCGACACGGTGACGCTGCGCTGCGCCGTCCACGGGGCCGAGACCCACGTCGGTTTCACCGACAGCGAGTACGCCACTCGCATCGACGACTGGTTCTGCACGCACGCCGCCTGCACCCGGTCGACGCCGACGCGGCACGCCGCCTGACGTTTCGCCCCAGGCGGTTGCGGCGCCGACCGCGACGACCGGTGAAGGCTGCGCCGGGATCGCCCGCCCGGGTTCGCGGCTGACCGCGGCGACGAGCAGCACAGCGGTCTCGCCCAGCGCGCACCGGCGGCGTTTCCCGGGTCCCGAGAAACCGGTCGGACTTTGTCCGACCGACTCGGTACGGTGCACGTCATGCCCGCCGAGGAGCCGTTGATCCGTGCCCGGGGGCTGACGAAGAGGTTCGGGTCCTTCGTCGCGGTCGACGGCATCGACTTCGAGGTGCGGCCGGGCGAGGCCTTCGGGTTTCTCGGACCCAACGGCGCCGGCAAGAGCTCGACCATGCGGATGATCGGCTGCGTGTCGTCGCCGTCCGGCGGTGCGCTCGAGGTGCTCGGCATGGACGTGCACACCGACGGGCCCCGGATCCGGGCCAGGCTCGGCGTGGTGCCGCAGGAGGACAATCTCGACACCGAGCTGACCGTCTGGGACAACCTCGTCATCTACGGTCGCTACTTCGGCATGCCGCTCGCCGACATCCGGCCCCGGGTCGAGGAGCTGCTCGAGTTCGTGCAGCTGTCCGAGCGCAGCGGCGACCGGGTCGACCCGCTGTCGGGCGGCATGAAGCGCCGGCTCACGATCGCCCGCGCCCTGGTCAACTCGCCCGAGCTGATGCTCCTCGACGAGCCGACGACCGGGCTCGACCCGCAGGCCCGGCACCTGCTGTGGGACCGGCTCTACCGGTTGAAGATGCAGGGCGTCACGCTCGTCCTGACCACGCACTACATGGACGAGGCCGAGCAGCTGTGCGACCGGCTGGTCATCATGGACGGCGGCCGCATCGTCGCCGAGGGGGGACCGCAGGAGCTGATCCGCCGTTACGCGACCAAGGAGGTCGTCGAGCTGCGGTTCAGCAGTCTCGACGACAGCCGCGCCGCGCAGCCGTCGCTCGAGCGGCTCGGCGAGCGCATGGAGCCGCTGACCGACCGGGTGCTCCTCTACACCGACGACGGTGACAAGGCGGTCGAGGTCATCAACGGCGACGGCATGCGCCCGACGTCGGTGCTGGTCCGCCGCAGCACGTTGGAGGACGTCTTCCTCATCATCACCGGCCGCACCTTGCAGGAGTGACGGTGGCCACCACCCATGTCCTGCGCATCGTGGAGCGCGAGGCCCGCGTCTACCGCAAGCTGTGGCGCGGCTCCGCGTTCACGAGCTTCGTCACGCCGCTGCTCTACCTGGCCTCGATTGGCATCGGGCTCGGCGGCATCGTCGACGCGCACAACCGCTCCGTCTCCGGGCTGACCTACCTGGAGTTCGTCACCCCCGGGCTGCTCGCGGCGAGCGCCGTGCAGGCGGCCTCGGGCGACTCGCTGTGGCCGGTCATGGCCGGCTTCAAGTGGATGGGGCACTACAACGCGATGATCTCCTCGCCGGCGTCGCCGGCCGATGTCTACACCGGCGCGATCAGCTGGATCGCGTTGCGCACGACGCTGTCGGCCACGGCGTTCCTCGCCATCGCCGCGGCGCTGGGCGGGGTCACGTCGCCGTGGGCGGTGCTCGCGATCCTCGCCGCGGTCGCCGGCGCGCTGGCCTTCGCCGCACCGCTTGCCGCTTTCGCGGTGACGCAGGAGACCGACGTGGCGTTCCCCGTCGTCATGCGGCTCGCGGTCATCCCGCTGTTCCTGTTCTCCGGCACGTTCTTCCCGGTCAGCCAGCTGCCCGGCTGGGGCCAGGGGCTCGTCGTGCTCTCGCCGCTCTGGCATGCCGTCGAGCTGTGCCGCTCGGCGACCACCGGTCACGCGGGTTGGCCGGCGCTGGGTCATGTGGCCGCGCTGCTGCTGTGCATCGGTGTCGGCGTCTATGCCGGGCGGCGCAACTTCCACCGGCGGCTCACCCCGTGACCGCCTCCGACTTCCTCTCCGCCTACGTGCCGCGGGCGATCCCCGGTGTGGGGCACCGCCGCTTCCTGCGGGTGGTCGAGCGCAACGTCGCGGTCTACAAGCGGTTCTGGCCGGTCTTCCTCACCGGCTTCGCCGAGCCGCTGATGTTCCTCGGCTCCATCGGCATCGGCGTCGGCCACCTCGTGCGCACGGTCAGCGGCCCGGGCGGGGAGCAGATCTCCTACGCGCTGTTCGTCGCCCCGGGCCTGCTCGCCACCTCGGCGATGAACGGCGCGATCATCGACACGACGTTCGGCTTCTTCATCAACTTCAAGTACTCCCACACGTACGACGGGATGCTCGCCACCCCGATGCGCATCGCCGACGTCGCCCGGGGTGAGGCGACCTGGGCGCTGCTGCGGGGCACGGTCTACTCGACGGTCTTCCTCGTCACGATGGTGCTCCTCGGCTACGTGCGCTCGCCCTGGGCGGTGTGCGCGCTGCCGGTCGCCGTGCTGGTCGGCTTCGCCTTCGCCGGTGCCGGCCTGGCGTGTACGACGTGGATGCGGTCGTTCATCGACTTCGACTTCGTCAACCTCGCCCTGGTGCCGATGTTCCTGTTCTCGGCGGTGTTCTTCCCGCTGTCGCGCTACCCGGAGGCGGTCGGCTGGCTGGTGCGCATCACCCCGCTCTACCAGGGGGTCGCGCTCGAGCGCGGTCTCGTGCTGGGCCAGCTCTCGTGGCAGATGCTCGGCCACGCGGCCTACCTCGCCATCATGGGCACGGTCGGCCTGCGCATCGCCGGTCGCCGCCTGCGCCTGCTGCTGCAACCGTAGTTTCAGCGGGTCGTCCGACGGCCACGAGTCAGGCATGCCGATGGCCAGCAGTGCCGTGCCCGTCGAGTGCGTCGACGTGAGCGCCTACACGATCCCGACCGATCAGCCGGAGTCCGACGGCACGCTCCAGTGGGACTCGACGACGATGGTCCTCGTCGAGGCGAGCGCGGGAGGCCGCACCGGGATCGGCTACTCCTACACGCACGCCTCGGCCGCGGACCTCGTCAGCGGCAAGCTCGCCGGGGTCGTGCAGGGCATGGACGCCATGCGCGTGCAGGCGGCGTGGGCGAGCATGCTGCACGAGCTGCGCAACTTCGGCCAGACCGGCATCTCGATGATGGCGGTCTCCGCCGTCGACATCGCCCTGTGGGATCTCAAGTCGCGGCTGCTCGACGTGCCGCTCGTGGTCGCCATCGACGCGGTGCACGAGGCGGTCCCGATCTACGGCAGCGGCGGCTTCACGTCGTACACCAACGACGAGCTCGCCGAGCAGCTGCGCGGCTGGGCCCGGCAGGGCATCGGCCAGGTGAAGATGAAGACCGGCCGCGACCCCGACGCCGACCACGAGCGGCTGCGCGTCGCACGGCAGGCGATCGGGGCCGACGTCGACCTCTTCGTCGACGCGAACGGCGCGTTCACCCGCAAGCAGGCGCTGCGCTGGGCGCATATCTACGCCGACGCGGGCGTGCGTTGGTTCGAGGAGCCGGTCACCTCCGACGACCTCGCGGGTCTGCACCTGCTGCGCGACAGCGGGCCCGGTGGGCTCGACATCGCGGCCGGGGAGTACGGCTGGAACCTGCCCTACTTCCAGCACATGCTCGATGCCGAGGCGGTCGACTGCCTGCAGGCCGACGTGACGCGGTGCGGCGGCATCACCGGCTTCCTGCGCGTCGGGGCGCTCTGCGACGCTCGCACGATCGATCTGTCGGCACACTGCGCGCCGCAGGTCAGCGCGCAGGCGTGCACGGCGATCTGGCACCTGCGCCACCTGGAGTACTTCCACGACCACGTGCGGATCGAGCACATGGCGTTCGACGGTTGCCTGTCGCCGGAGGGTGGCGCGCTGCGGCCCGACCGAAGCCGGCCGGGCCTGGGTCTCGACCTCAAGCGCGCGGATCTCGAGCAGTGGCGGGTGCGATGACCGACGAAGACGCGGCCCCCATCGCCCGACTACGTCGCGGGCTGACCCGTAGCGCCGCCCCAGCGACGTTCGATGCGTACGCCGACGAACAGGCTCAGCAGCACGAGCGCGGCGCCGACCAGCCCGTCGAGGAAGTAGTGGTTGGCGGTCAGCACGATCGAGGTGAACATTGCCAGCGGCATGAGCAGCCCGACCAGCCGCAACGGTCGCCACCGCGCACAGAGGAACACCGCCAGCCCCATCAGCAGGTCCCAGCCGAGGTGGAAGCTCGGCATCGCGGCGTACTTGTCGACGAGGTTCGGCGGCTGCAGCACGTGGTACGCGGCGGAGTGCAGGCTCACCGTGTCGACGAGGCCGAGGCCGGCCAGGCGCGGCGGCGCCACCGGGAACCAGATGAAGAACACCAGGCCGAGCGCGAACGACACGAACAGCGCGTTGCGGGTGACGCGGAACCAGCGGCGGTGGTTGATCGCCAGCCACACCATCACCGCGATGATCACCGGCCAGTGTCCCCACACGTAGATCCAGTTGAGGACCGTCACCAGCACGTGGTTGTCGGTGATCGCGTCCTGCAGCGTGCCCTCGTGGAAGAGGCCCAGCGCCCGCTCGACGTGAACGATCGACTGCGCGTGCCGCAGCGCGTCGTCGGCGTCGGCGTGCGTGAGGGCGCGGACGCCGAAGTAGGCGCCGAAGGCCGTGAGCACGACGGCCGCGTCGCGCAGCAGCAGGAGGGCGAGGGCGCGCCGGCTGCGCCGGGCCGGGACGGCCACGACGGGTGCCCCCGGACGTGCGACCGCCATGCCGACCTCCCCCCGGAGAACCCGATGCCCTCGGCATTATCGCGCACCGCGGACCCTTCGGACAGCGGCTCGCGGCACGTCACCAGCGGCGCAGCAGCGCCTCCGCGCCTTCGGCGAGCTCGCGTACGACGTCGGCGGCCGGCCCCCTGCGGCGTACGGCGGCGACCCCCTGGCCGGCGTAGACGTTCGCGGTCGAGAAGTCGCTCGCCTTGCGCGCCGCCAGCAGCGCCACGCCGGCCTCGTCGGTGGCGGCCAGCTCGTCCTCGTGGCCGGCCCAGCGCTCGGTGAAGTCGTTGCGCAGGGCGCGGCCGCCGAACTGCGCCGGCCACGGGATCTTCTGCGCCACGTCGAAGACCCGGGTGTAAACGGTGTCGGTCTCGCGCGCCGCGACCGCTCGGTCGCGGGCGGCCGGGTCGTTGATCGCCTCGTCGGTGGCGAGCAGCGCGGTGCCGACCCACGCGCCGGTGGCGCCGGCGGCGAGCACCGCGGCGAACGCCCGCGGAGAGGTGACTCCTCCGGCGGCGAGCACCGGCACCTGCACCGCGTCGAGCACGGCCGCGAGCAGCGGCAGCGTCGCCACGGCGTCGCGCCCGTGCCCGCCTCCCTCGCTGCCGCGGGCCACCACGATGTCGACGCCGGCGTCCTGCGCCTGCACCGCTTCGGTCGCGTCGCCGACCTGGGTCGCGACGACCACGCCGGCCTCGTGCAACCGGGAGACCCACGGCTGCAGGGCGCCGAAGCTGACCGAGACCAACCTCGGGCGGGCGGCGAGCACCGCGTCGACCTGCGCGGGCACGTGTTCGAGGGCCCAGCCCATCAGCCCGATGCCGAACGGCCGTCCGGTGCCGGCGGCCTGCTCCGCCTGACCGCCGATCCACTCCAGCGGAGTTGTGCTGCCGACACCCACCATGCCGAGAGCGCCGGCCGCGCTGACGGCCGCCGCCAGCCGGCCGCCCGCGACGCCTGCCATCGGGGCGCCGACCAGCGGCACATCGAGGGAGAACGTGTCGGTCAACCAGGTCTGCAGCATGAGGACAGTCTCGCGCGCGGCCGATGCGGTCAGAGATCGAGGTCGACGACGACGGGAGCGTGGTCGCTCGGACCCTTGCCCTTGCGCGCGTCGCGGTCGACGTAGGCGTCGCGCACCTTCTCCGCGGCAGTGGCGCTGGCGTAGACCAGGTCGATGCGCATGCCCATGTTCTTGTGGAACATCCCCGCCCGGTAGTCCCAGTAGGTGTAGGGGGTGTCGTGCTTCATCGCGCGCGGCACCACGTCGGTCAGCCCGAGCGCGCGCAGGTCGGCGAGTGCGGCGCGCTCGGCGTCGGTCACGTGGGTCGAGCCGACGAACGCGCCCGGGTCCCAGACGTCGGCGTCCGTCGGCGCGATGTTGAAGTCGCCGGTCACGACGAACGGCCCGCGCGCCACCTCCGGCGCCAGCGCGTCGCGCAGGGCGGCCAGCCACTCCAGCTTGTAGGCGTAGTGCGGGCTGTCGAGAGAGCGGCCGTTGGGCACGTAGACCGACCAGATGCGCAGCGGGCCGCAGGTCGCCCCGATCGCCCGCGCCTCGACGGCCGGCGGCGTGCCGATCAGCGCCGGGTCGTCCTCGTCCGGCGGAGGAGCGTAGGCCGGCTGGCCCGAGAACCCCAGCTCGACGTCGGCCAGCCCCACGCGGGTGAGGATCGCGACGCCGTTCCAGCGGCCGTCGCCATTGGCCGCGACCTCGTAACCGCGGGACTCCGCCCCCTCGCTCGGGAACGCATCACCCCGGCACTTGATCTCCTGCAGGCACAACACGTCGGGCTCGGCCAGGTCGAGCCACTCTTCCAGGCGCGGCAGCCGGGCCCCGATCGAGTTGACGTTCCAGGTCGCGATCCTCACTGCGCTTGGACGACCGCTCCCGACTCGATCAGTGCGTCGACGTCGTCGACTCCCCAGGAGGTCAGCGCCTCGCGGGTGTTCTCCCCGGGCGCGGGCGGCTTGCGCTGCACCGCTCCCGGCGTACGGGAGAACCGCGGTGACGGCGCCGGCTGTACGACGCCGTCGCGGTCGATCAGCGTGCCGCGGGCTGCGATGTGGTGATGCTCGTGCGCCTCGCCGAGCGAGAGGACCGGCGCAACGCACGCGTCCGTGCCCTCGAAGACCTTGGCCCAGTCGTCGCGGGTGCGCTCCTTGAACCGCCCGGCGAACGTCGCCCGCAGCTCGCCCCACCGCGACCGATCGTGCTGGCCGGGTAGGTCGGCCTGGTCGAGCTCGAGCAGCCGCAGCAGCTCGGCATAGAACTGCGGCTCGAGCGCCCCGACCGCCATCCACTTGCCGTCGGAGGTCTCGTAGACGTCGTAGAACGGCGCTCCGGTGTCGAGCAGGTTCGAACCCCGCCGGTCGGCCCAGAAGCCCGAGCCCAGCATCCCGTAGATCATCGCAGCGAGGGTGGCGGTGCCGTCGACGATCGCGGCGTCGACGACCTGGCCCTTGCCCGACTTCTGGGCCTCCCACAGCGCGGCCAGCATGCCGAACGCCAGCAGCATGCCGCCGCCGCCGAAGTCGCCCAGCAGGTTCAGCGGCACCTGCGGCGGGCCGCCCTCGCGACCGATCGCGTGCAGCGCGCCAGTCAACGCGATGTAGGCGATGTCGTGGCCGGCGGTCGAGGCCATCGGCCCCTCCTGGCCCCAGCCCGTCATCCGGCCGTAGACCAGCTTCGGGTTGCGCTGCCAGCAGGCGTCCGGCCCGATGCCGAGCCGCTCGGCGACCCCGGGCCGGTAGCCCTCCATGAGGATGTCGGCCTGGGCGGCGAGCCGCAGGACGACCTCGGCACCGCCGGGGTTCTTCAGGTCGACCGCGACGGAGCGCCGGCCGCGGTTGGTGACCTCGAAGCGCGTGTCGACGACGCGACCGCTGCCGCTGGGCCGGTCGATGCGGATCACGTCCGCACCCAAGTCGGCGAGCAGCATCGCGCAGAACGGCCCGGGGCCGATGCCCGCGATCTCGACGACCTTGAGGTCGGAGAGAGGACCGCTGCCCATCACTGCAGCTTCGGCAGCAGGCCGGTCAGCTCGTCGCCGCTGGACAGCGGGACGATGTAGCCGTCGCGGTTCTCGATGTCGTCCCAGTGCTTGGCGATCTCCTCGGCGCTGGGCTTGTTGCCCTTGCCGGCGAACCAGCCGTCGGTCAGGCCGATGAAGACCCGGGAGTAGCGGCCGGCCGCCGCGCTGAACACCTCGTGGGTCACCTCGCACGCCTCGCTGGCGAGGTAGACGACCAGCGGCGTCACGAGCTCGGGGTCGAGCAGGTCGGCCGCCGGGCCGAGCAGCTCCTCGGTCATCCGGGTGCGGGCGACCGGCATCACGACGTTGCTCTTGATGCCGTACTTCGCGCCCTCGATCGCCAGGACGTTGGAGAAGCCGGTGAGCCCGGTCTTCGCCGCGCCGTAGTTGGTCTGGCCGAAGTTGCCGAACATGCCGGCGTTCGACGAGGTGAACACCAGCCGGCCGTAGCCCTGGTCCTTCATCACCCGGAAGGCCGGCTGGGTGACGTAGAACGCTCCCTTGAGGTGCACGTCGAGCACCGCGTCGAGGTCGGCCCACTCGAGGTTGGCGAAGCTCTTGTCGCGCAGGATGCCGGCGTTGTTGATGACGACGTCGATCTTGCCGAACTTGTCGATCGCGGTCTTGACGATCGCCGCGCCACCCTCGGGGGTGGCCACCGAGTCGTACGACGCGGCGGCGTCGCCGCCGGCGGCCTTGATCTCCTCGACGACCTCGTCGGCCGCCGACGAGCTGGCGCCGGTGCCGTCGCGGGCACCGCCGAGGTCGTTGACGACCACGGCCGCGCCGCGCTTGGCCAGCTCCAGCGCATAGGTCTTGCCCAGGCCGTGGCCGGCCCCGGTCACGATGACGACGCGGCCGTCGAAGGAGATGTCGGTCACGGGTTCCTCTCTCAGTGGTGCTCGGCGCCGCCCTCGGGCGTCGGGGCGACAGGTTCAGCGGGCGGGTTGCGGCTCGATCCTCGCAGCCTGCTCGAGCAGCAGGCGAGCCACCCGGTCACGGTGCTCGTGCGCATCGCCCAGGAGCAGCCGGTCGACCTTGGCGCGCCGCCAGTAGACGTGCGCGTCGTGCTCCCAGGTGAAGCCGATGCCGCCGTGGACCTGGATCAGCGTCTCGGCGACCCGCTCCACCGCGTCGGAGGCGTAGGCCGCCGCGGCGCTCGCGTGCAGGGACAGCGTCTCGGGGTCCTCGTCGGCGGTCCAGGCCGCGAGCCAGACCAGCGAACGCAGCTGCTCCTCGTAGACGTAGGCGTCGACCAGCATGTGCTTGACCGCCTGGAAGCTGCCGATCGGCCGGCCGAACGCGACCCGTTCCTTGGCGTAGGCGACCGCCTTTGCGACCGCGGCCGACGTCGTACCGAGGTCCTCCGCGGCCAGCACGATCGCCGCGATGTCGCGGGCGCGCCGCCAGACCGCGGCGACCTTCTCGTCCCCGAGCAGCACCGTCGCGTGCGCCCCGTCGAAACGCACCGGCGCGAGGCCGCGGGTCGGGTCGATGGGCTCGCGGGGCTCGATCGTGACACCCGACCCGACCTCGACCGCCACGAGCGCGCCACCGGCCAGTGTGACGACGGTCTGCGCCGCGACGGCGTCGAAGGCCGGGTGGGTCGAGCCGCTCAGCGAGCCGCCCGACAGCGAGAGCTCGGCCGGGTCGGCGACGCTGATCGCGCGGGCACCCTCGACGACCTCGGCGAGGAGCCGGGCAGCTTCGGCCGAACCGCCGGCCGCGGCGGCCTGCAGCAGCACAACGGCGCGTGCCGCCGTGCCGGTCAGCGGCACCGGGGCGATCACCCGGCCGGCCTGCTCGGCCACGACCGCGAGGTCGAGCACGGTGCCGCCGCTGCCGCCGTGCTCCTCCGCCGCGAGCAGGCCGAGGAAGCCCATCTCCGCCAGCTCCGGCCGCAGGTCGGGCAGCGTGGCGGCACCGTCGAGCAGCGAGCGCGCGATCTCGGTGCCGGGGTTCTTCTCGAAGTAGTCACGGGCGGTGCTCTGCAGAAGCCGCTGCTCCTCGGACAGCGCGAAGTCCATGGCTCAGGCCCCCTTGCGGCCGAGGATCTCGGCGGCCGGCTTGTCCTTGTCGAGGCGTGGCTCCGGCGGCAGGCCGAGCACCCGTTCGCCGAGGATGTTCTTGAGCACCTCGTTGGTGCCGCCGGCGATCGCGATGCCGGGCAGCGACGCCTGCACGTTCTGCCACCGCGCGTCACCCGCACCGCTTTGCTGGAACACCGCGTCATCGAGCTGCATCCGGACGCCCAGGTCGGCGATCCGCCGCGCCACCGCCGTGCCGGCGAGCTTGCCGGCGCTGCCCTCGGGGCCGGGCAGCTGGCCCTTCGACAGCGCGGTGAGGCGCCGGTAACCGGTGTAGCGGCAGGCGAGCGACTCGATCCAGCACTCGGCCAATTCTTGGCGGGCGACCGCCGCCCGGTCGGGCGAGAGCGACTCGATGCGCTCGGCGACGGTCTCGACCAGGCTCTCGACGCTGCCGCCGAGGTCGGTGCCGCCGCCACCGATCGCCATGCGCTCGTTCATCAGCGTGGTGATGGCGACCCGCCAGCCGTCGTTGACGTCGCCGAGCCGCCAGTCGTCGGGCACCTCGACGTCGTCGAGGAAGACCTCGTTGAAGCCGGCGTCACCGCTCATCTGCTTCAGCGGGCGGACGGTCACGCCCGGGTGGTGCAGGTCGATGATGAACATCGTGAGCCCGCGGTGCTTCGGCAGCGACGGGTCGGTGCGGGTGATGATGATCCCGTAGTCGCTGTACTGCGCGCCGGACGTCCACACCTTCTGGCCGTTGATGCGCCAGCTGCCGTTGTCGCGGACCGCCCGGGTCGACAGGGCGGCGAGGTCGCTGCCGGACCCCGGCTCGCTGAACAGCTGCGCCCAGATCTCCTCGCCGCGCAGCAGCGGCGGCAGGAACCGCGCCTTGTGCTCCTCGGTGCCGTGGCCGATGATCGTCGGCCCGCACATGCCGACGCCGATCAAGCCGATCAGCCCGGGAACCTCGGCGCGCGCGATCTCCTGGTTGGCGATCACCTGCTGCATCGGGGTGCCGCCCTGGCCGCCGTACTCCTTCGGCCACTGGATGCCGACCAACCCGCCCTCGTAGAGCACCCGCTGGTTGTGCTTGTGTGCCTCGACGTCGTCGACCTCGGCCCGGCCGCGTCCGGTGTGGAGCTCGTGGCTGTGCTCCTCCAGGTACGCGCGCACCGTCTGCCGGTACGCCGCCTCTTCCGGACTGTCGTCGATGTCCATGCAAGGACCTCCTCGCCGGGCGGGGCCTGTAATCTGAGGGTGACGTCAGGTACCACAACATCTCCCCGTGCATTCGTCAACCAAGGGAGCCCCACGTGGCCGTCGCCGCCGACGAGATCGGGCCGGCGCTCACCGCTGAGCTGGCGCGGCAGTGGGAGCAGGACGTCGAGGTGGTCGCCCTGCGCCGGCTGTCCGGCGGCGCGTCGATGGAGACCTGGAGCCTCGACGTGCGCCGCGACGCCGTGACCGTCCCCGCGATCCTGCGCTGCGACCGGCGGGGCGCCGCACCGGGCGGTGCGATGCGGGTCGACCGTCCCGACGAGCGCCGGGTGCTCGAGCTCGTGCACGACCGCGGCGTGCCGGTGCCCGCGGTGCTGGCGGGCGGCGACCGCGAGTCGGCCCTCGGCATGACCTGGCTGCTGATGGAGCGGCTCGAGGGCGAGACGATCGCGCGCAAGCTGCTTCGCGACGACGCGTTCGCGTCGGCCCGTCCGCTCGTCACCGGGCAGTGCGCCCGGGCGCTCGCCGGCATCCACACCGTCACCGCCGCGGAGGCGGCCTTCCTCGGCCCCCCGCGCGACGCCGAGTCGATGCTGCGCGAGCAGCTCGACCTCCTCGACATGCTGGGCGAGCCGTCACCGGCCTTCGAGTTCGGCGTGCGGTGGCTGCTCGGTCACCTGCCGCCACCGGTCGAGCCGGCCCTCGTGCACGGCGACTTCCGCACCGGCAACCTGATGATCGGGCCCGACGGGCTGCGCGGCGTCCTTGACTGGGAGCTCGCCCACGTCGGCGACCCGCGCGAGGACCTCGGGTGGTTCTGCGTGCGGGCCTGGCGGTTCGGCAACGACGCGGCCGTCGCCGGGGGCTTCGGCTCCCGGGAGGAGCTCGTCACGGCCTACGCCGAGGCCTCCGGGCGCGACGTCGACATCGACGCGGTGCGGTTCTGGGAGACCTGCGGCACCCTGCGATGGGGGATCATGTGCATGGTGCAGGCCGCCGGGCACCTGTCCGGCGCCGTGCGCAGCGTCGAGCTGGCGGCCATCGGGCGGCGGGTCTCGGAGAACGAGCACGACCTGCTGGAGCTCATCGCAGCGGCAGCGGGCTGAGGAGGCCGAGTGGAGAACCGTCCGACCGCCGCCGAGCTGGTCATCGCGGTCGCCGACTGGCTGCGGACCGACGCGATGCCCGCGCTGCCCGGCGCGCTCGGCTTCCAGGCTCGGGTGGCGGCCAACGCGCTGGGCATCGTCGCGCGTGAGCTCGAGGCGGGTCCGGGGCACTTCGCCGCCGACCGCGCGTCGGTGGCCGGCCTCGCGGAGGCCGAAGGCACCGACCGCGAGCTGCTCGCCGCGCTGTCGGCCCGGATCCGTGCCGGTGCTCTCGACGACCGCGCCGGCGAGGTCCTCGAGGCGCTGCGCCCGCTGGCCCGGCACAAGCTCGAGATCGACAACCCGAAGCACCTCACGACCGGGACCGCCGGATGAGCGAGCCGTCCGCGCAGCGGTGGGCCGAGCGGGTCGTCGGCGCCACCCACGTCGAAGGCCGCCGCGGCTCCGGCGCGGTCACCCCGATCGGGGCGCGCGGGCAGCGGACCCGGGCGGCACTGCTCACGGCGGCGCACCGGCTGTTCGGGGAGCAGGGCTACCAGGCCACCACCGTCGCGCAGATCGCCGAGGCGGCGGGTGTGAGCCTCGGCACCTTCTACCAGTACTTCGCCGACCGGCAGGCCATCGTCGCCGAGCTCGTCGGCCAGGCGGTCGCGCGCGTCATGGGCCCGGCCCAGGGCATGGAAGACCGCCTCTGGCGGGTGCGCGACGGCCGGCCGGGGCTGGAAAAGATGATCACCGCCTACGTCCGGCTCGTCGCCGAGGACATCCACTTCTGGCGCGCCTGGGACGAAGTGAGCCACACCGACGAGCGGCTCGCCCGCGTGCGCCGCGACCTCGGCCGCGTGCTCACCGAGTCGGTCGAACGCGAGCTGTACCGGGGACTGCGGCTCGGCGTCGTACGCCCCGCGCTCGACCCGGTGCTGACCGCCCGCGCGTTGACCGGCATGGTCGACCGCTTCGTCTACACGACCTACTTCTTCGACCCGCCCGACCCGGTACCGACCCCCGACGAGTCGGCCCGGCTGATCACCGACCTGTGGGTCGGAGCCCTCGGTCTGCAGAACCCGCCCCAAGGAGGCACTGATGAACGCTCGTGACGCCGTCATCGTCGACGCCGTCCGTACCCCCGTCGGCAAGCGTGGTGGCGCGCTGTCGCAGCTGCACGCTGTCGACGTGTCCGCACGCGTCCTCCAGGCGCTCGCCGCGCGCAACGACCTCGACCCGGTCGAGGTCGACGACGTCATCTGGGGGTGCGTCATGCAGGTCGGCGAGCAGGGGGTCAACGTCGGCCGCAACGCCGTGCTCGGCGCCGGCTGGCCCGAGTCGATCCCCGGCACCACCGTCGACCGGCAGTGCGGGTCGTCGCAGCAGTCGGTGCACTTCGCGGCGGCGGGCCTGGTCGCCGGGCACTACGACGTCGTCGTCGCCGGCGGCGTCGAGATGATGACCCGGGTGCCGATGGGCTCCTCACGCGGTCAGGACGTCGGCAAGCCGTTCGGCCCGATGGTCATGGAGCGCTACGACGGGGCGCGGTTCAACCAGGGCCTCGGGGCCGAGATGATCGCCGAGCGGTGGGGCCTGTCCCGCACTCAGCTCGACGAGTTCTCCCTGGAGTCGCACGAGAAGCTGGCGGCCGCGATCGACGAGGGCCGGTTCTCCGACGAGATCGTCCCGGTCGACCTGCCCGACGGCACCACGATGACGACCGACGAGGGCGTACGCCGCGGCGGCACGGTCGAGAAGATGGCCACGCTGAAGCCCGCCTTCAAGGAGGACGGCGTCATCACCGCCGGCAACTCCTCGCAGATCTCCGACGGGTCGGCCGCGCTGCTGATGATGACCTCGGAGAAGGCGAAGGCGCTCGGCATGGAGCCGATCGCCCGGGTGCACTCGGCCGCGCTCGCCGCCGCCGACCCGGTCATCATGCTGACCGCGCCGATCCCGGCGACCAAGAAGGTGCTCGCGCGTTCCGGCCTGACGATCGACCAGATCGGTGCCTTCGAGGTCAACGAGGCGTTCGCCCCGGTGCCGCTGGCGTGGCTCCACGACATCGGCGCCGACCCCAAGGCGGTCAACCCCAACGGTGGCGCGATCGCGATCGGGCACCCGCTCGGCGGCTCGGGCGCCCGGCTCATGACGACGCTGGTGCACCACATGCGGCACAACGGCGTCCGCTACGGGCTGCAGACGATGTGCGAAGGCGGCGGCATGGCCAACGCGACGATCCTCGAGCTGCTCTAACCCGATCGGCCAACCCGCCTCGGGTTCTCTTTCGCGTCTTCTGCCGCGGTGTAGGGCCTTGACGATCTCCATTCGGCCCCACACCGCGGCAGTAGACGCAAGGCGGCGAGCAGAGGACGGGCAGCGGTGGGGCGGGGGCCTTCGACTACCGCGGGGCGGGGGCCCTTCGACTACCGCGGGGCGAGGGCCAGTGCGGCCTCGTGGTAGCTCATGCCGAGCGGGATCGGCGCGAGCGCCGGCACGGTGACGCCGTTGTCCATGTAGGCGCGGATCACCTCGCGGCAGTGCTCGGCCGGGCCGTGGATGATCAAATCGTCGACGACCTGGTCGGGGATGGCCTCGAGGGCACCGGCGCGGTCGCCGGCCTTCCACTTCTCCCACATCGGTGCGAGCGCCTCGCCGCGGCCGAGCCAGTCGTGGAACGCCGCGTAGACCGGGACGTTGAGGTAGGCCGCGACCATCCGCCGGGCGATGGTGCGCACCGTGTCGGCGTCCTCCGACGGGCAGACGAAGATCCGCGCGACGACGTCCTTGCCGGTGCCGACGTAGGGCACCACGGTCTTCACGTCCTCGGCCGACAGCCAGTTGATGATCGCGCCGTCGCCCTCCTCGCCCGCGAGGGTCAGCATCTTCGACCGCAGCGCGGCGATCAGGATCTTCGGCGGCTGCGCGGGTGCCCGCTCGAGCCGGAAGCCCTTGACGGTGAAGGTCTCGAACGCCTCGTCGACCTTCTCCCCGGCCAGCGCCTTGCGCAGGAACCGCACGGTGTCGCGCACCCGCTGCAGCGGCTGCTCGAACGGGATGCCGTTCCAGCGCTCGACGATCACGTTCGACGACGAGCCCACGCCGAAGGTGAACCGGCCCGGCGCTGCGTCGGCCATCGTCGCCACCGACATCGCCAGCAACCCGGGTCCGCGGGTGTAGGCCGGCACGATCGCCGTGCCCAGCTGCGCCGACGGCACCCACTGCGACGCCAGCGCCAGCGGGGTGAACGCATCCGCGCCGCCCGCCTCCGCCGACCAGAAGTCGGTGTAGCCCGCGTCCGCCACCTCGCGCAGCTTGTCGGCGTGCTCGGCGAGCGGGGTGTCCATGTAAGGGATCGTCAGCCCGTAGCGCATGGCCGCGACTATCCCACCCGGTCGACCTGCCTTGAGCCGCGCACCCCGCCGCCCTAGCGTTCCCTCGGTGGGAGCAGCCGCCGGTCTGTCGCCCCAGCACCGGCGTCTGCTGTGGCTCCTCGGGGTCGCGAGCTTCTTCGAGGGCTACGACTTCAGCGCGGTCACGGTCGCGCTGCCGCAGCTGCGCGACACGTTCGGCCTCAGCCAGTCGACCGCCTCGCTGTGGGTCGCGATCCTCTACCTGGGCGCGGCGCCCGCGCTGTGGCTGAGCCGCTACGCCGACCGCGCCGGCCGCCGGCGCGCCCTGCTCATCTCCATCACCGGCTACACGATCGCCACCGCGGCCACCGCAGTCGTGCCGAGCATCGAGGCCTTCGTCGGGGTGCAGTTCGCGGCCCGGCTCTTCCTCGCGGCCGAGGTCGCCTTGGCCTGGACCGTCGTCGCGGAGGAGCTGCCGGCCGACCGTCGCGGCATCGGCTTCGGCATCCTCGCGCTGGCATCCGCGCTGGGCAGCGGCTGGGCGTCGATCCTGCAGGGCGCGCTGCTCGCGCCGCTGCACGGCAGCTGGCGGTGGCTGTACGCCGCCGCCGTACCCGTCCTCGTCGTCGCGGCGCTGCTGCGCCGGTCGCTGCCGGAGAGCAGCCGTTTCGCGACGGTGGCCCGCCGGCAGGAGCTCGCCCAGCGCTGGACCGCGATCCTGCGCCCCCCGCACCTCGGCCGCCTGGCGCTGCTCGCCGGCACCGTGTTCCTGCTGCAGCTCACCAGCCAGGCGATCGTCTTCGTCGTCGACTTCATGCAGACCCAGCGCGGCCTGTCGTCGTCGGCCGCCAACTTCACCCTCGTCGCCTCCGGTGCGTTGGCCCTCCCGTTGCTGGTCGTCGCGGGCCGGTTGTCCGACCGCATCGGGCGCAAGCCCATCGCCTGCATCGCGCTGCTCGTCGAGGCGGCCGGGCTGGCCTGCTTCTTCTTCCTCGCGCACACCGAGTGGGAGCTGTTCCTCGGGCTCGCGCTGACCTACGCGGGCACGTTCGGGGCCTGGCCCACCGCAGGCTCCTACGCCTCCGAGCTGTTCCCGACCGCGCTGCGGGCGCTGGGCAACTCGGCCGTCGGCGTGGCCAAGCTCCTCGGGCAGTTCTCGAGCTTCATGCTCGCGGGCGCGTTCATCGCGGCGACCGGAAGCCTCTCGGTCGCGGTGCTCGTCCTCACCGTCGGGCCGCTCGCCGGTGCCGTGCTGATCGCGCTGCACTTCCCGGAGACCGGCGGGCGAGATCTCGACGAGGTGAGCGCCGTCGCGCTGCCGCCCTACGCCGGTGTCACGGCGGTGCCCGAACCGGCCGCTCCGACGATGGTTCCGAAGATCCCTGGTGCGTGACCGCCGAACACCCCTATTGTGCGGCCATGGCCAACGCCGAGAAGCTCGCGCAGCTCGAGAACGTCCCGCTGTTCCGTGCCTGCACCAAGGGCGAGCTCAAGAAGATCGCGCGCCTGAGCGAGGAGCTGCGGGTCCCCGCCGACAAGGTGCTCGTGCGCCAGGGTGCCATCGGCCGCGAGTTCTTCTTCCTGCTCGACGGCGAGGTGCAGATCAGCCGCAACGGCAAGGAAGTCGCCGTGCTCGGCCCGGGGGGCTTCTTCGGAGAGCTCGCCCTCCTGGTGCGCGAGCCGCGTGACGCCACCGCCACGACGCTGACGCCCTCGGTGCTGCTCGTTATCGGGCAGCGGGAGTTCGGTGCCCTGCTCGCCGACTCCCCGACGATCGCACGCAAGCTGCTCGAGGGCATGGCGCAGCGGCTGCGTGATCTCGACCGCCAGACTGTGACCGCGTAACTCGCGACGCGTTCTCAGGGGCCGAGCACTCGCTCGGTGTAGGCGTTGGCGAAGACCCGTTGCGGGTCCACCTCGTCGCGCACCCGGCGGAAGTCGTCGAACCGGGGGTAGCGCTCGCGCAGCGTCGTCGCGTCGAGGAAGTGCAGCTTGCCCCAGTGCGGCCGGCCGCCGACCTCGCTCATGATCGACTCGACCGCGCGGAAGTAGCGCTCGTAGTCGGCCTTGAAGTACTGGTGCACGGCGACGTACGCCGACTCGCGCCCGCTCGCCGTCGACAGCCAGATGTCATCGGCGGCGGCGAAGCGCACCTCGATCGGGAACGAGATCGGCTCGCCCGAGGTGTCGATCCAGTCGCGGACCCCCCGCACCACGTCGCGGATCGACTCGCGCGGCACGGCGTACTCCATCTCGCGGAAGCGCACCCGCCGCGGTGACACGAAGACGCGGTGGGAGACGTCGGTGAACTCCCGCCCGCCGACCGAGCCGCCGGCGATGCGGTTGAGCCGGCGGATCAGCCGCGGCGCGGAGTGGCCGGTGCGCTGGGTCAGGCCGAACGCGAAGTTCGCCATCAGCTCGTCGTCGACCCACGACTTCCACCGGCCGAGCGGCGAGGCCTCGGCGTCGCCGGGCAGCCGGGTGTTGCGCTTGGTCAGGGTGCGGTCGGTGTGGGGGAACCAGTAGAACTCGAAGTGGTCGGTCTCGGCCACGAACTCGTCGAGCCGCTCGAGCACCTCGTCGAAGCGCATCGGCCCCTCGACCGCATGCATCAGGAACTTCGGCACGCACTGCAGCGTGACCGCGGTGACGACCCCCAGCGCGCCGATGCCGACCCGGGCCGCGGCGAACAGGTCCGGCCGCTCCTCGGCCGAGCACTCGACGACCGAGCCGTCGCCCAGCACCAGCTGCAGCCCCGCGATCTGGGTCGACAGCCCGCCGAACCTGGCGCCGGTGCCGTGGGTGCCCGTCGAGGTGGCGCCCGAGATCGTCTGCCGGTCGATGTCACCGAGGTTGGTCATCGCCAGCCCGCGGCCCTCGAGCTCCTGGTTCAGCCGGTGCAGCGGGATGCCCGCCTGCACGGTGACCCGGTCGGTGGAGGGGTCGGCAGCGAGCACCCGGTCGAGCGAGGTCATCCGCACCTGCACGCCGTCGGTGACCGCGGCCGAGGTGAACGAGTGGCCGGCGCCGACCGGCTTGACCCGCAGCCCGTCGCGGGCCGCGTCCTGCACCAGCGTCGAGACCTCGTCGACGTCGCGGGGCGCGGCGACGCGCTGCGGGCGGGCCAGCTGGTTGCGACCCCAGTTGCGCCAGACCTCTGCCATGGTGATCCCTTCGCTACGGTCCGGTGCATGCGTATCACCGACCTGCAGACACCCGCACTGCTCATCGACGCGGCACTGCTCGAGCACAACCTCACCACGATGAGCGCCGCGCTGCCCGGTGACCGGCTGCGCCCGCACGTCAAGGCGCACAAGTGCACGGCGCTCGCCCGGCGGCAGTACGACGCCGGCCACCACGGCTTCACGTGCGCGACGATCCGCGAGGTCGAGGGCATGGCGGCCGCCGGGCTCGGCGACGACCTCCTGCTCGCCAACGAGGTGCTCGACGCGCGGCGGCTCGGCGCCGTCGCCGCCGCCGGCGCGCGGGTGACGGTTGCCGTGGACTCGCCGGAGACCGTCGATGCGGCGGCAGCCGGCGGCGTGCGTGAGGTCGTCGTCGACGTCAACGTCGGCCTGCCCCGGTGCGGCTGCGACCCCGAGCAGGCCGGCCGGATCGCCGACCTCGCGCGACACGCCGGCCTGCAGGTGCGCGGCGTCATGGGCTACGAGGGACACGTCATGCCGGTCGAGGACCCGGCCGAGCGCGCCCGGCAGACCGAGGAGTGCATGGCCAAGCTGCTCGCCGCCCACGCGCTGGTCGGCGGTGAGCTGGTGTCCGGCGGTGGCACCGGCAACTACGACAGCAACACGTGGGTGACCGAGATCCAGGCCGGCTCCTACCTGCTCATGGACACCTACTACGCGAAGCTCGGGCTGCCGTTCGCGCAGGCCCTCACCGTGCTCGGCCGCGTCATCTCGGTGAGCGCCGGCGGCTGGGCCGTCGCCGATGTCGGCCTCAAGTCGCTCGGCATGGACCACGGAAACCCGAGCGTCGACGGGGCATCCGTGTGGTTCTGCTCCGACGAGCACGTGACGTTCTCCGCCGACGACTCCGCCGCGTCGCCCTGCCGGCCCGCGGTCGGTGACGTGGTGCGGGTGCTGCCCGCGCATATCGACCCGACCATGGCGATGCACGAGGTCGCGCACCTTGTCGACGGCGATCAGGTGGTCGAGACCTGGCCGATCGACCTGCGCGGCTGGTAGTGCCGGCCGACGCCTTCGCCCGGCTGACCGGCCGCCCGCCCGACGGCGTCTGGCTCGCGCCCGGCCGGGTGAACCTGATCGGCGAGCACACGGACTACAACGACGGGTTCGTGCTGCCCTTCGCCGTCGAGCAGTCGGTGCGCGTCGCCGCGGCAGCTCGCGGAGACGGGCGGCTGCGGTTGTGGTCGCAGCAGGAAGGCGGGCCGGTCGCGATCGAACTCGGCGACGTGCGTCCCGGCGCGGTCGGCGGGTGGGCGGCGTACGCCGCCGGGGCCGTTGCCCTGCTGGCCGGGTCGGCGGGGGTACGACGCGGGCTGGACCTCGTCGTCGACGGGTCGGTGCCCCGCGGTTCGGGCCTGTCGTCGAGCGCGGCGCTGACCTGCGCCGTTCTCGTCGCCGCGGCCGACCTGTGGCACGCCGACCTCGACCCGACCGCGCTGGCTCGGCTCGCCCAACGAGCCGAGCAGGACTACGTCGGCGTGCCCGTCGGGCTCATGGACCCGCTCGCCAGCCTGCTCGGTGTCGAGGGCCGAGCGCTGTTCATCGACACCCGCGCCGTCAGCGTGGAGGCCGTCCGGTGCGATCCGGCGGCGGCGGGGCTGGCCTTCCTCGTCGTCGACACGGGCGTCCGCCGGCGCCTGGCCGAGGGCGGCTACGCCGACCGCCGGGCCGCCTGCGAGCGGGCCGCCCGGCTGCTCGGAGTGCCCGCGCTGCGCGACGCCAGCCCCGAGCAGGTGCGCACCGCCGGCCTGGACGAGCGGCTGATCAGGAGGGCGTTGCACGTCGTCACGGAGAACGCCCGCACCGCCGCGGCTGCCGACCTGTTGCGGGCCGGCCGGCTCGCCGACGTGGGGCCGCTGCTCGACCTGTCGCACGCGTCGCTGCGCGACGACTTCGAGGTCTCCTGGCCCGCGGCGGACGCGACGGTCGAGGCGGTCCGCGCCGCAGGTGCGTTGGGCGCCCGCATGACCGGGGGCGGGTTCGGCGGCTGCGTCGTGGTGCTTGCGCCGGCCGACCGGGTCGGCGACGTCACCGCGGCGGTCGTCGAGCGGGCCGGGCGTGACGGCTTGCCGGTCCCCGGCGTCAGCACGGTGCGCCCCGCGGCCGGCGCGCGCCGAGTCTCCTGAGATCTCGGCCCGGGGTCAGCCGACCCGGCGGGCTCGGGCGGCCCAGCGGTCGCCGTACGTCCCCTCGTGCCGCGAGACCTCCAGGGGCAGCCCGAAGCACTGCGACAGCGGCCCTTCGGTGAGCACCTCGTCGGCGGGACCGGTGGCGACGACGTGGCCGTGACGCAGCAGCACCGCGTGTGTGGTCGTCGGGGGGAGGTCCTCGAGGTGGTGGGCGACGAGCACGGTCGCGAGCTCTGGGTGGTCGTGGACGAGCGAGGTCACTGCGTCGACGAGCGCCTCGCGGCCCGGTAGGTCGAGGCCGCTGGCCGGTTCGTCGAGCAGCAGCAGGAGTGGCCGTGGCATCAGCGCGCGGGCGATCCGCGCCCGGCCCATCTCGCCCGCCGAGCACGTCGTGACGTCACGGTCGGCGAGCGCGGCCATGCCGACCCGCTCCAGCAGCGCGGCCGCGCGGTCGTGCTCGGCCGGTCCGTAGCGGTCGGGCAGCGGCTGCACCGTGCCGCTCACCCCGGTCAGCACGTAGTCGTGCACCGACAGCCGGGGCACGCGCAGCCGCGCGTCGACGACGCCGACGTCGGCCCGCAGCTCCCGCAGATCCACCGCGCCGAGGCGCCGACCGAGTACCCACACCTCACCGCGGCTCGGGTGGCGCATGCCACCGGCGAGCGACAACAGCGTCGACTTGCCCGCGCCGTTGGGTCCGAGCAACGCCCAGTGCTGCCCGGGGTGCACGTCGAGGTCCACGTCGGCGAGCACCGGTGCCGTGTCGGGCGGCCACACGGTCGCCCCGCGCAGCCGGAGCAGCGGGTCGGCCGGCGCGTTCACCCGGTCAGTCTCTCGTGACGGTGCGTGACCCGGCGACTCGAGGGGCACACCTCGGGCCGAGGAGGCGCCATGACGACCGGCCTGGACCGCCGGGCGCGGAAGACGTCCCGGCGGCAGGGTCGGCGCGGGCACCGGTTGCTCGACGGCGCGCGGGCCCTCGCCGACCGGATCCGCAGCAGCTTCGCGCTGGACCGGCTCGCCCGGCTGGGTCTGATCGCCCGCACCGTGCTGTACCTGCTGCTCAGCTACCTGACCGTGCGGGTGGCCACGGGTTCGGGCACCGGCGGCAAGCAGGCCAACGCCAACGGTGCCCTGTCCGAGGTTGCCCGCACCCCGATCGGCGAGGCGCTGGTCGTCGCGGCCGCCGTCGGGTTCGCGGCGTTCGCCGTCGCCCGCTTCGTCTCCGCGGCCGCCGACCGCGACACCGGCGGGTGGCGACGGTTGAGCAGCGCCGGCTCGGGCCTGCTGTACGTCATGCTTGCGCTCGCGACCGCGTCGTGGGCGCTCGGCAACCACAGCACCGGCTCGGAGCAGGCGCACGAGGAGTCGACCGCGCGGTTCATGAGCCTGCCGGGCGGCCAGGTGATCGTGGCCGGCATCGGCGTGATCGTGGTGGCGGTCTGCGCCTGGCAGGTCCGCGTGGCGGTCACCCGTGACTACGACGACGGCTGGTGCGTCGGGGAGATGCCGTCATGGCTGCGTACGGCGATGCCGGCGGTGGCGATCAGCGGCATGGCCGCGCGCGCCGCGGTCTTCATGCCGGTGGGCATCCTGCTGGTCGCGGCCGCGGTGACCTTCGACCCGAACGACGCGAAGGGCCTCGATGCCCTGCTGCTCTCCCTGCGTGGCAGCGCGCTCGGCCTGGCGGCGCTGGCGATCGTCGCGGCCGGGTTCGGGTTGTTCAGCGTCTACTCCCTCGTAGAGACGCGCTTCCGCGACATCGAGTCGGGTGCCTGAGCGGATAAACCTCCCTCGCACGGTCAATCGGGGCGTTCCGGCGTACCGGATCGGGTACTCCCCGGACGAAGGCGTTTTCCGGATGCAGGGAGAACCGCGATGAGAGAGAGCCGCATCACCGACACCCGCCGGGTCGACCTCGGTCCCGGCTTCGCGGCGCGGCGCGCCGTCAACGACGTCCGGTGGGGTGCCGTCACCTCCGGCACGTTCGTCGGTCTGGGTTTCATGGCGCTGCTGTCGTCGCTGTGGGTCGCCTGGGGCTACGCTTCCGGCTGGGGCATCTTCAGCGACAACATCCGCTGGTGGCTGGCCGGCACGGGCATCGCCTCGTTCTTCGTGGCCGGGCTGGTCGCCGGTTACGTCTCCGGGGTCCGAGGCCCGGTCGCGGGGTTCTTCAACTCCGCCACGGTGTGGGGCCTCGTCTCGACGGTGGGCCTGGCGACCGCGCTCGGTATCGGGCTCGCGACGCTGAACCTCGACAACGCGAGCTTCACCAACCTGCACGACCAGGTCGGCAACGGCCCGCTGTGGGCCACGTTCGCCGCGATCGCGATCGGGCTGGCGGCCTGCCTGCTCGGCGGGCTGATCGGCGGCTCGATGATCCGTCGCGTCACCCACCCGGCGCTCGAGCGCCAGGGCATGGACGCCTACCCCGACGACCGCACCGCCGTCGTCGAGCGGCACGACCACGTGATGGCGGCGGGTTCCGACGACCCGGGTTACCGCGACGAGGGTCACGACCGCACGGGCTCCGGCTACGCCGCGGCCGACGTCGAGCCCGGCCGGCACCGCCGCTGACCGTCAGCCACGGTCACCGACGTTGTTGACCGACCTGCTCTGCGGGCTGATCCGGCACCCCGTGATCGGACCAACCGCCCCAGAGCAGGTCGGTCAGCTGTGTCACGAGCGTCGCCCGCGACGTGGCCCGTTTCTCGAGCCACCAGTCGCCGGCCGCCTGCACCATGCCGACGATGCCGTGCCCCCAGGCCTGGGCGAGCGGCTCGTCCTCGGGTCCGCGCCCCCGCTCCCGGGCGATGCCGGCGCCGACCTCGTCGCCGAGCCGGCGCATGAACAGCGCCACCTGCCCGCGCACCCCCGGCTCCTCGTCGGCCGCCCGGTGCATCAGGAAGCGGTAGACCTGCGGCTGCGCCTCGATCGCGCTCAGGTAGGCGTCGATCGTGGCGGCGGTCCGATCGCGTCGCGGGCCCGGAGTGGTCAGGGCGTGGCGGATGCCCGAGAGCAGCAGCTCGATGTGGCGCTCGGCCAGCGCGCGGTAGAGGCCCCCCTTGTCGCCGAAATGCCGGTAGAGGATCGGCTTGGTGATGCCGGCCTCCGCGGCGATCGTGTTCATCGACGCTTCGGGGCCGTCGCGCATGACCACGCGCTCCGCCGCGGCGAGCAGCTGCTCGCGCCGGACGGCCGACCGACTTGCCCCCGTCGGGGACGTGACCTCCGCCACGGTCACCACCACCAGTCTTGACAGAGAGTTACCTCAAGTAACAGCCTAGCGCTGACCCCCCGTCGCACGAGGAGCAGGACATGGCCGAGTTCTCGCTGCAGCTGTCCGAGGACACCCGCGAGATGCAGAAGTGGATCCACGAGTTCGCGGCCACCGTCATCCGGCCCGCGGCGCACGAGTGGGACGAGCGGGAGGAGTTCCCCTACCCGATCGTGCAGGAGGCGGCCAAGGTCGGCATCTACTCCCTCGACTTCTTCGCGGCGCAGTCCTTCGACGACTCCGGGCTCGGCCTGCCGGTCGCCATGGAGGAGGTCTTCTGGGGCGACGCCGGCATCGGCCTGTCGATCTTCGGCACCGGCCTGGCCGCCGCGGCGGTCGCGGGTAACGGCACGTCGGAGCAGATGTCCGAGTGGCTGCCCGCGATGTTCGGCACGCCCGACGACATCAAGATCGGCGCGTTCTGCAGCAGCGAGCCCGACGCCGGCTCCGACGTCGGTGCGATGAAGACCCGCGCCGTCTACGACGAGAAGACCGACGAGTGGGTGCTCAACGGCACCAAGACCTGGGCGACCAACGGCGGCATCGCCGACGTGCACGTCATCGTCGCGGTCGTCGATCCGGCGCTCGGCACCCGCGGGCAGGCCAGCTTCATCGTGCCGCCGGGCACCAAGGGCCTGTCCCAGGGGCAGAAGTTCCACAAGCACGGCATCCGGGCCTCGCACACGGCCGAGGTCGTGCTCGACGACTGCCGCATCCCCGGCGCCTGCCTGCTCGGCGGCAAGGAGAAGCTCGACGAGCGGCTCGAGCGGGCCCGCGAGGGCGAGCGCACCGGCCGCTCCCAGCCGTCGATGGCGACCTTCGAGCGCACCCGGCCCAGCGTCGCCGCGCAGGCGGTCGGCATCGCGCGGGCGGCCTACGAGTACGCCCTCGACTACGCCAAGCAGCGCGAGCAGTTCGGCCGGCCGATCATCCAGAACCAAGGCGTGGCCTTCAAGCTCGCCGACATGAAGACCGCGATCGACGCGGCCCGGTTGCTGGTCTGGCGCGCCGCGTGGATGGCCCGGCAGAGCGTGCCGTTCGAGAACGCCGAGGGCTCGATGTCGAAGCTCTTCGCGGGCGAGACCGCGGTATGGGTCACCGACGCGGCCATCCAGATCCTCGGCGGCAACGGCTACACCCGCGACTATCCCGTCGAGCGGATGCACCGCGACGCGAAGATCTACACGATCTTCGAGGGCACCAGCGAGATCCAGCGGCTCGTGATCAGCCGGGCCATCTCCGGCATGCGCATCGAGTAGCCGCGGTCACGCCGCAAACGGCCGGCCCGCAGCTCGACCCGGCCTAGCCGACCGAGCCGTCGCCCTCGGTGAGTTCCTCTGCGGCGAGGTGCTCGAGCATGGGCGCCAGGTGGCGCAGCTCGTCGAGGTGCAGCTGAGTCAGCCGCTCGAGGCGGTCCTCGCCCAGAGCCGTGAGCCGGAGGCGTACGACGCGACCGTCGCGCTCGTCGCGCATCCGCTCCACGTAGCCCGCGGCTTCCGCCCGGTTGACCAGCTCCACGGCGCTGTGGTGGCGCAGCAGCAGGTACTCACCCACGTCGCCGATCGTCGGTCCGCGGGGGTCGTCGTGACCCTTCACGCCCAGCAGGAGCTGGTGCTGGGCATGGGTCAGCCCGACCGCGCGCGCCTGCCCCTCGCTCCACCGGTCGAACCGGCGCAGCGCCGTGCGGAACGCGAGGAGGTCCGCGAAGTCGCGCTCTGTCAGCCGTCGTACGCTCACGACGCCGAATCCCTCTCATGACCTAGCCGGACACGGTGACGCCGAAGCCTCTCATGACTCGGCTGGTTACGGGTAGTGCACGGGGTGACCGCCCGCGGGAAGGACAGCTCGAATGATCGTCAGAAGCCTTGCGCGGCCACTGATGGCCGGGATCTTCGTCGTCGGGGGCATCGACACGCTGCGCAAGCCCGGGCCCAAGGCGCAGAAGGCCGAGGCCGTCATCGAGCCGGTCGCGAAGCAGGCGGGCCTGGAGGGGCTCGACCCGGAGCAGCTCACCCGCATCGATGCGGCCGTGAAGATCGTCGCCGCGCTGATGCTCGCCACCGGCCGGCTCCCGCGCGTCTCCGCCCTCGTCCTCGCTGGCAGCCTGCTGCCCACGACCGTCGCCGGGCACCGGTTCTGGGAGGAGAGCGACTCGACGGCGCGCAAAGGACAGCTCATGCACTTCCTCAAGAACTTCGCCATCCTCGGCGGGCTCATGACGATGGTCGTCGACACCGGGGGCCGGGAGTCGTTGCCGCACAAGGCCCGGCGGCTCGCCACCCGGGCCGGGGACTGACCGTGACCGCGGGCGACGACCGGCCGGTGGTGCCGGCGGCGCGCTCCGACGAGGGCTACGACCCGGAGGCGCTCGCCGAGATCGAGCTCGCCAGCGAGCTCATGATCGCGGCGAACTCCGCGGAGAAGCTGGGTGAGGGCGAGCTCGACCGGGCGCTCGGCCTGCCCGCCTCCGACGGCTGAGCCTCCTGCGTCGCCGCCGCCGCCCGGGCGCGCTCGGCGATGCGGCGTACGTCGTCGGCGCCGGGCCGGTCCTGCGCGCACCACTCGATGAGCGATGCGGCGCCCCGCTCCAGCAGGGCACCGGTTCCGGCGGGGTTGCCGCGCTGATCGTGGGTGAGCCCGACGGCGAGCTGCGCGAGCCCTCGCCACAGCGGCCGGTCTCGCGAGGGGGCGGCCTTCCACACCGCCTCCAGCACCTCGTGAGCCCGGAACGGCAGGCCGGCGGCCACCAGCCCGGCCGCGCGTCGCAGCGCCTCGGCCGCCGGCAGTGGCTCGTCAGGCTCCCGGCCGGCGTCGGTCGCGCCGTGGGGCAGCGGCCGACCGGCGGCGTCGCGGGGGCGGGCGTTGCGCGGGCGGCCGATCGGGTCGCGGTCACGATCGGTCATGTGGTCAGCCACCGGAGCAGCTCGGCGGTCACGGCCCCCGATTGCTCCTCCGGCGGGAAGTGGCCGGCCTGCTCGATCTCCCGCCAGGTGTAGGGCCCACGGACGTAGAGCCCGGACCCGCGCGCCAATCGCGCGGGCACGTAGGGATCGTCGCGGCCGTGCAGCGCCAGCGTCGGCGCGTCGACGGGTCGGCGTACGGCGCGGGCGAAGCGTCGTCCGTCCGGCCGCAGCTGCGACCGACCGGCCCACCGGTAGTACTCCATCGCGCAGTGCGCCACGCCCGGGATGAGCATCGCCTCGCGGTAGCGGCGCAGCGCCTCGTCGTCGGGCCAGCCGGAGCGAGCGCTCCACGAGCGGATCAGGGCGCCGGTGTTGACGGCGCCGTCGCGGGTGAGCCACGCCTCCGGGTAGCGCGGCAGCTGGAACAGCGCCAGGTGCGCGCCGGCGCGCAGCTGCTCGCCGGGCGTCGTGACGACGGCCGTGCGCATGCGCAGCGGGTGCGGTGCGGCGACCACGACCAGCCGGCGTACGACGGCCGGGTGCAGCGCCGCAGTGGTCCAGGCCACGACGCCGCCCTGGCCGTGCCCCACCACGGCCGCGGCCGGCTCGCCGAGCGCCCGCACCAGCGCCGCGACGTCGCCGGCGAGGGTGAACATGTCGTAGCCACGCGGCGGCTTGTCGCTGGCGCCGTAGCCGCGCAGGTCGGGCGCCACCACGCGGAACCCGGCATCGGCCAGCGCGACGAGCTGCTCGCGCCAGGCCCACCAGAACTGCGGGAACCCGTGCAACAGCAGCACCAGCGGGCCGGAGCCGAGCTCGGCCACGTGGAAGCGGATGCCGTTGGCGCTGACCTCGCGGTGGGCCCACGGCCCCTCGACGAGGACGTCGGCCGCGCTGGCGCTAGCCGATGTTCATCGCCCGTTCGGGCATCTTGTCGGGCGCGGGCGCCACGGTCGGGTGCCGCGCCCACTCGATGTCCTGACGCACGGTCTTGATCGTGCGCTCGGGCGGGCGAACCTTGACCATCTTCTTGACGCCGAGGCCGGCCAGGCCGACCGCCATCACCCCGAGGATGCCGCCCATGCAGAGGAATCCGATGGCCAGGCTCACGCCCAGGTAGGAGATGCCGAGGGCGCAGGCCGTGAGCAGCAGCAGGGTGGCCGGCAGCGCCATCGCGCCGGCCGCGCCGAGCAGGCCGATGCCCTTGCCGGCGCGCATGGCCTCCTCACGCAGCTCGGTCTTGGCGAGCTCGATCTCCTTGTGGATCAGCTGTGACAGGTCGCGGGTGGCTCCGGCAACGAGCGTGCCGAGGCTCTGCTCCTCCAGCGGCGGCGTCATCCGGTCCTCCCGTAGGGTCACCTGCACTGCAGGTCGGGCTACCCGGCGCCCCTCGGCGCGACACGCGCGGCGGGATCGGGTGACGCACACTATGGCGCGCGCCGGCGACGGCCGGGCGAAAGGGGTCGAGTGGAGCTGCTGCTCGTGTTCGCGGCAACCCTCGTGCTCGGCGTGCTCGCGAGCGGCACCGCGCAGCGCTCGATCCTGTCCACGGCGGTGCTCTTCCTGGCCGCGGGCTTCGTCGCGGGGCCCGCGGCGGTGGATGCCGTGCACCTCGATCCGCGTGACCCGATCGTCATCACGCTCTCGACGCTGGCGCTCTACTCGATCCTCTTCACCGACGGCATGCACGCGGGCGCCGGCGATCTCCGGTCGGCCTGGCGGCTGCCCGGCCGGGCCCTGCTGTTCGGCATGCCGCTGACGTTCGCCGGTACGGCGGTCTTCGCCCGCTACCTCGCCGGGCTCGACTGGAACGAGTCGATGCTCGTCGGGGCCGTGCTCGCGCCGACCGACCCGGTGTTCGCGGCGGCCCTGGTCGGCCGCAAGGAGGTGCCCTGGCGGCTGCGTCACCTGCTCAACGTCGAGAGCGGCCTCAACGACGGCCTGGCGCTGCCGGTGGTCCTGATCCTGCTGTCGGTCGTGTCCACCAACAGGCACACCTCGACGCTCGAGGTCCTGGGGGAGCTCGCTCTCGGGGTCATCGTCGGCATCGTCGTACCGCTCGTCATGCTGCGCATCGAGGCGCTGGCGTTCTTCCGCGCCGCAGAGCGCTACCAGCCGCTCAACGCGTTCGCGATCGGCATCCTCGTGCTGGCGATCTGCGAGCAGACCCAGGCCAACGCGTTCCTCGCGGCGTTCGCTGCCGGTTCGACCGTCGCCTCGGTGAGCCCGGCGGCGCGGGCCTCGTTCGAGCGTTTCGGCGAGCTGGTCTCCGAGCTGTTCAAGCTGGCCGCGATCCTCGTCTTCGGCGCGCTGCTCACGACGTCGCTGTTCACGGTCGACCCCTTCGTGTCGTGGGGCTTCGCGCTGCTGCTGCTGTTCGTCGTACGTCCGGTCTCGATCGGCATCTCGCTGTACGGCGGCGGGCTCGAGCGACGGGAGTTCGCGGCCGCCGCGTGGTTCGGACCGAAGGGGTTCGCCTCGGTGACCTACGGCCTGCTCGTGCTGCAGTCCAACGCCGTGCACGCGACCCGCATGTTCGAGCTGATCGCGATGGCGATCGCGGTGTCGATCGTGCTGCACTCCTCGACCGACGTGCCGATCGCCAAGTGGTTCCTGCCCGGCGACGCAGCGCCGGTCCCGCAGGGCGGTCCGGCGCGATCGCGTCCCCCGTCGCCGGAGGCCTAGCCTTCGCGTTCCTCGGCGCCGCGGGCGGTCATGCGCTGCTGGATGGCCGTGGTCACCGTCGGGTCGAGCAGCGTGGTGACGTCGCCGAGCTGACGGTTCTCCGCGATGTCGCGCAGCAGCCGCCTCATGATCTTGCCCGAGCGGGTCTTCGGCAGCTCCGGCGTGATGAGGATCTGCCGCGGCTTCGCGATCGGGCCGATCTCCTTGGCCACGTGGTTGCGCAACTCCTGGACGAACGCCTCGCCCTGCGCCTCGTCGTCGGCCACGCCCTCGCGGACCGTGACGAAGGCGACGATGGCCTGCCCGGTCGTCGGGTCGTTGGCACCGACCACCGCGGACTCCGCGACGTTGGGGTGGCCGACGATCGCGTGCTCGACCTCGGTGGTCGAGATGCGGTGGCCGGAGACGTTCATGACGTCGTCGACCCGGCCGAGCAGCCACAGGTCGCCGTCGTCGTCCTTCTTGGCGCCGTCGCCGGCGAAGTAGATGCCGGGGAAGCGCGACCAGTAGGTGTCGCGGTAGCGCTGCTCGTCGCCCCAGATGCCGCGCAGCATCGCCGGCCACGGCTCGGTGATGACCAGGTAGCCCCCGCCGCCGTTGCCGACCGGCGTGCCCTCGTTGTCGACCACGTCGACGCTGATGCCCGGGAAGGCGGTCATCGCGGCGCCCGGCTTCGCCGCCGTGACGCCCGGCAGCGGGGTGACCATGATCGCGCCGGTCTCGGTCTGCCACCAGGTGTCCACGACCGGCGTACGGCCGCCGCCGATGTGCTCGCGGTACCAGATCCACGCTTCCGGGTTGATCGGCTCGCCGACGCTGCCGAGCACCCGCAGGCTGGTCAGGTCGTGCGCCTCCAGGGGGCCGGTGCCCCACTTCATCAGCGTGCGGATCGTGGTGGGGGCGGTGTAGAGGATCGTGACGCCGTAGTCCTCGACGATCTTCCACCAGGTGTCCTTGTCACCCGGGTGCGGGACGCCTTCGTACATGACCGACGTGGCGCCGTTGGCGAGCGGCCCGTAGACGATGTAGCTGTGGCCGGTGACCCAGCCGATGTCGGCCGCGCACCAGTAGACGTCCCGGTCGGGCTTGAGGTCGAAGACCAGGCGGTGCGTCGAGGCGACCTGGGTCAGGTAGCCGCCCGTGGTGTGGAAGATCCCCTTCGGCTTCGCGGTCGTCCCGCTCGTGTACATGATGTAGAGCACGTGCTCGCTGTCGAAGGACGCCGGCTCGTGCGCGGCCGGCTGCCGGTCGACGATCTCGTGCCACCACACGTCGCGGCCGTCGGTCCAGGCGACGTCCTGCCCGGTGCGGCGTACGACGAGGACGTGGCGCACCCCGGGGCAGTCCTGCAGCGCCTCGTCGACAGCGGGCTTCAGCGCGCTCGGCGCGCCGCGGCGGAAACCGCCGTCGGCCGTGATCACGGCGGTCGCGTCCGAGTCGAGGATCCGGCCCTTGAGCGCGTCGGCGGAGAAGCCGCCGAAGACCAGGTTGTGGATCGCGCCGATGCGGGCGCAGGCCAGCATCGCGACGACCGCCTCGGGGATCATCGGCAGGTAGATCGCGATCCGGTCGCCGTCGCCGACGCCGAGCTCGGTCAGGGCGTTGGCGGCCTGGCACACCATGCGGTGCAGGTCGGCGTAGGTGATCGTGCGCCGGTCCCGCATGCCGTCGCCGATCCAGTGGTAGGCGACCTTGTCGCCCCGCCCCGCGGCGATGTGGCGGTCGACGCAGTTGACGCTCGCGTTGAGCCGCCCGCCGACGAACCACTGCGAGAACGGCGCCTCCCAGACCAACGAGGTGTCCCACCGACGGTCCCAGGTCAGCGCGTCGGCCTGGTGCTCCCAGAACGCGACGGGGTCGGCCGCGGCCTCGGCGTAGATGCCGGGCTGGGCGTTGGCCGCGCGCGCGAGGTCCTCCGGCGGTGCGAACCGGCGGGTCTCGTGCAGCAGGGCCGACAGGGTGGGATCGCGCTGCTCCGACATCGGGCTTCCTCCGCTGGGTGCCTGTGGGGACACGCTCACGTACGTCGACGGTGTACGGCGTACCACGCCGCCCCCGCGCCGACCGCGACGGCACCGGCCACGGCGGCCGCGCCGACGCGCGGACCGGGCGGCGGCGGCAGCCGAGGGATGCGGTCGCGCAGGGTGACCGGCCGGCGGAACTCCAGGACCGGCCAGCCGCGATCGACCGCGATCCGGCGCAACCCCTTGTCCGGGTTGACCGCGAAGGGGTGACCTACCGCCTCGAGCATCGGGACGTCGGTGACCGAGTCGCTATAGGCGTAGCTGGCCGCAAGGTCGAAGCCGTGCACCGCTGCCAGGCGACGGATCGCCGCCGCCTTCTCCTCGCCGTAGGCGTAGAAGTCGATCGCGCCCGTGTAGCAGCCTTCGTGGACCACCATGCGGGTCGCCACCACCTGGTCGGCGCCGACGAGGTCCCCGATCGGTCCGACCAGCTCCTCGCCACTGCTGGACACGATCACGACGGCGCGCCCGTCGGCTCGATGCTCCTCGATGAGCGACGCCGCCTCGTCGTAGATCAGCGGGTTGACGATCTCGTGCAGGGTCTCGGCGACGATGTCGCGGACCAACTGCACGTCCCAACCGGCGCACAGTGCGGTCAGGTAGTCGCGCATCCGGTCCATCTGCGACGCGTCGGCGCCTCCGACCAGGTAGACGAACTGCGCGTAGGTGGCTCGCAGCATCGAGCGGCGGTTGATCAGGCCGCCGGCGTAGAACGGCTTGCCGAACGCCAGCGTGCTCGACTTCGCGATGATCGTCTTGTCGAGGTCGAAGAAGGCGGCCGCCGGCGCGGAGGCAGGCGGGCTGTCCATGGCAGCGAGCATAGGGGAGCAGGGCGGGGCGTCTCTCTGGCCGGAAACCACCTGTTTGTACCAGTGTGTCCGGAGTCGGAAAGAATCTGGAAATAGCTTGGTTTGGTCCCTGCGAGGGGCGGGCAGTCGTCTTCGCAAGGGTGCACCCGAGGGGGTGCGCTCGCATGGGCACGGATTCGGCTCGTCCCCCCCGGAGTCGGATCTGTCCAAGACGACCCCCGTCACCCCCCCCGACGGGGGTCGTCTGCTGTCCCGGGCCGGCCGCCCGCGTCCGGCCGCCGTCTGCTGTCGGGTCCGGCCCCTGTGGACGTGGCGTTCGTCGTCCACAACGGCGTACGACGCCGCTGCGCCGCTGCACCGGTTGCGGCCATCGTTCGGGTCGAGTCCCGACCTTGGAGCGTGCCGTGACCGCCGCCTTCGCCCCGCCCGCAGGCAACCGCCCTCTGCTCGTCACCGCCGACGAGCAGCTGCTCGACGACCTCGTCCGGCTCGCGGCCGTCGCTGGCATCGAGACCACGGTCGTCGCGGACCTCGGCGCCGCGCGACCGCTGTGGCTTGCCGCCACCGCGGTCGTGGTGGGTGGCGACCTGGTCGCCGCTGCCGCGGCGGCGAGTCTGCCTCGCCGCGAGCGTGTGGTCGTAGTCGCCCGCGCCGACGACGAGGAGCTGTGGCGTTCCGCCGTCACGCTGGCCCCGGCCCGGGTCGGCAGCATGCCCGCGGCAGAGGAGTGGCTCATCGACCTGTTCGCCGACGCCGCGGACCGGCTGCACGGGCCGGCCGCCGACGGCCTCGTCGTCGGCGTCATCGGCGGGCGCGGCGGCGCCGGTGCCTCGACCCTC
Source organism: Mycobacteriales bacterium (assembly GCA_035690485.1). Classification (NCBI taxonomy): domain Bacteria; kingdom Bacillati; phylum Actinomycetota; class Actinomycetes; order Mycobacteriales; species Mycobacteriales bacterium. The sequence goes on from DASSKL010000005.1 coordinate 52,029, forward strand.
GCCTGCGCGCTGGCGGTGACCGGGGACCGAGCGGGACGGCGCACGACGCTCGTCGATGCCGATCCGCTCGGCGGCGGCATCGATCTGCTTCTGGGTGGCGAGGACACCGGGGGGTTGCGCTGGCCCGAGCTCACCGGAGCGAGCGGCCGCGTCGACGGTGCCGCACTGCGGGAGGCGCTGCCCCGAGTGGGTGAGCTGGCCGTGCTGTCCTGGGACCGCGGCGATGCGCTCGCCATCCCGCCGGCCGCGATGACCGCCGTCCTCGACGCGGCGGCGCGCGCGAGCGATCTGGTCGTGGTCGACCTGCCGCGACACGACGACCCCGCCGCGGAGGTGGTGCTGCCGCGACTCGACGCCACTCTGCTCGTCGTGCCGGCGGAGGTGCGCGCGACGGCGGCCGCGGCTCGAGTCTGCGCCCGGGTGACCGGACGGTGCCGCGACCTGCAGCTGGTCGTTCGCGGCCCGTCACCCGCAGGCCTCGACGGGGCCGGCGTCGCGCAGGTGCTCGGGCTGCCGCTGGCCGGGGAGCTGCGCCCGGAGCCCGGGCTGGCTCAGGCCCTCGAGGTCGGCGAACCGCCGGGCCGCCGCCGACGCGGCCCGCTGGCCGACTTCTGCGCGAGGCTCTTGCGCGGGCTCGACGAGGCGGGCCGAGCGGCGTGAGCGCAGCCCTGGAGGTCGGCGACCTCGTCGAGCGGGTGCGCCGGCGGCTCGCCGACGAGGGCGTCGAGCCGTCACCCGAGCGGGTGGCCCGGGCGGTGCGGCAGGAGGCGGGCACCCGGGGCGACGTGGCGCTGCTCGCCGCGCTGCGTCAGCTGCGGGCCGAGACGGTGGGCGCGGGCCCGCTGCAGGTCCTGCTCGACGACGAGGCGGTGACCGACGTCATCGTCAACGCGCCGGACGAGGTGTGGGTGGACCGCGGCCAGGGTCTCGAGCGCGCCGAGGTGACGCTGACCGACGAGGCGGCGGTGCGGCGGCTTGCGCAGCGACTGGTCGCGGCGTGCGGCCGGCGACTCGACGACGCCGCGCCGTTCGCCGACGCCCGGCTGCCCGACGGCACCCGCGTGCACGCCGTGCTCCCGCCGATCTCGCCGACCGGCACCTGCCTGTCCCTGAGGGTGCCGCCGCGGCGGGCCTTCACCCTCGACCAGCTCGGCGACGCGGGCACGGTCTCACCCGCCGGCGCGGCACTCCTGCAAGCGATCGTCACGCGGCGGCTCGCCTTCGTCGTGAGCGGCGGCACGGGCACCGGCAAGACCACGCTGCTCAGCACGCTGCTCTCGCTGGTGCCGCCGGGCCAGCGCCTGCTGCTCGTCGAGGACTCCGCCGAGCTGCGGCCGACGCACCCCCACGTCGTACGCCTGGAGGCTCGGCCGGCCAACGTCGAGGGCAGCGGCGCGGTGACGCTCGCCGTGCTGGTGCGACAGGCGCTGCGCATGCGACCGGACCGCATCGTCGTCGGCGAGGTCCGTGGCGCCGAGGTCGTCGATCTCCTGGCGGCTCTCAACACCGGTCACGACGGTGGCTGTGGCACCGTCCACGCCAACCGTGCGGTCGACGTCCCGGCGCGGCTCGAGGCCCTGGCCGCCGCGGGTGGGCTGTCGCGCGAGGCGCTGCACAGCCAGCTCGCCGTCGCCCTGCACGTGGTCGTCCACCTGACCCGCGGTCCGGACGGCCGGCGGAGGCTGGCCGACATCTGTGTGCTGCAGCGCGGGCCCGACGGGTGCGTCGTCGCGCTCCCGGCGTTCACCGACGGTCCGGACGGACTGGTCGAGGGTGCGGCAGCGCCGCTGCTGCGGGCGATGCTGCGCCGCCGGGTCGTGGCATGAGCGAGCGGGCACTACTCGCCGGCCTGCTCGTCGCGGCTGCGATCACCGTGTGGACCAGCTCGTGGCCGCTGGAGCGCGTGACTACCGTCGTCCGGGGCCCGCGGGCGGCGATCTCGCCCGCCGGCGCGGGTGATCTGTTCGTGCGCTGGGCCCGGGCGCCGCGCTGCTGGGTGGCCGTGGTTGTTGCCGCCGCCGTCGCCACGATCGTCGACGGTCCGGTCGTCGGGGCACTCGCCGCTGCGGCGACGGCGGTCGGGGCGCGGGGCCTGCTTCGCCGTCGAGAGGCTGCGCTGGAGTCCGCTCGGCGGGCCGCGGCGGTCGACGTCGCCATGGCGCTGGCTGCCGAGCTGCGGGCGGGCCAGCCGCTGGGGGTGGCGCTGGCCGCGGCGGGCGAGGTGGCGGGCCCGTTGCGGGCGGGCATCCAGGAAGCCGCCGGCGTTGCCGCACTCGGCCACGACCCCGCGCCGGTCCTCCGGGCCAACGCCGAGCTGCCCGGCGCCGGGGGACTGACGGCCATAGCAGCTGCCTGGACCGTGGCGTCGCAGGCCGGCGCCGCTCTGTCGCCGGCCCTGGTGGCCGTCGCGGCCGCGCTCGACGAGGAGGAGCGCACGCGGCACGAGGTGCAGGCCCAGCTGGCCGGCCCGCGTGCGACCGGACGCGCGCTGATGGCGCTGCCACTGCTCGGTGTCGGCATGGCGGCGTCGATCGGTGCGCACCCCGGGCAGCTGCTGCTGCACACGGGGTGGGGTGCGTTGCTCTGCACAACCGCTGTGGGGCTCGCCGCGGCAGGCCACTACTGGCTGGAGTGGCTCGCACACCGGGCCGTGGCGCCGTGACCGGCGCGCTGCCGGCGGCCGTCCTCGGTGGCGCGGCCGTCGCGCTGGCTCTGCGCGACGCGACGCCCGCCGGCCGGCGTCTCGCCGGTCTGCGGCCGCCGCCGCAGCACGCGGCCCAGCGCCTCGACGTCGCACGGCCCGTCCGGCGCGACGCCATGTTGTCGACCCGCTCGCGGTTCTTCGCGGCAGCGGCCGCCGGGCTCGGCGTCGCCCTCGTCGTCAGCGGGGCGGCGGGCGTGCTGGCGGGAGCGGTGGCCGCCCTCCTCGCGGGTCGCTGGTTGGCACGACTGCCGCCGGCCGGCGCCGTCCGCGACGCGCGGCGCCTGCGTTCGGAGCTGCCGCTTGCGCTCGACCTGCTGGCCGCCTGCCTGCAGTCGGGCCTACCGGTCGTGACTGCCCTCGACGCCGTCATCGGTGCTGTCGACCCGGTGCTCGGCGCGCGGCTGATGCCCGCGCTCACCGCGTTCCGGCTCGGGGCGGGGCCGGTCGAGGCCTGGCGTCCGCTGGCCGGCGACGACGTGGTCGGTCCGGCGGCCCGGACGCTGATGCGCGCCGGTCGCACCGGGGCGCCGTCGGCCGACGTCGTCAGCGCCCTGGCCGCGCGCCACCGCGAGCAGGTCCGGGCCGACTACGAGCGGGCGGCGCGGGCCGTGGGCGTCTGGGCGGTGGGCCCGCTCACGGTCTGCTTCCTGCCCGCGTTCGTGCTCGTCGGGGTGGTCCCCATCGTGTGGGGCCTGGTCGGCTCGATGGTCTGACGGGTCTACGGCGCCCCCGGTGCCGCGGCTGGGTTGTGGAGTGCCCGTCCCGCTCTCCACAGATGAGCTGCGCGTCATGGCCCTCGACACCTCGGCGACGGACGCTCGATCCGTCCGGTGACCTCCCGGACGCCGTGCCGGCCGGCCGCCGGAAAGACCTCCTGGAGGATCCATGCGCCGCACGATTCATGCTGTCGCCAGTCGCTTTCGAGCTGCCTGTTCCACGATCGCCCCGCTGGCCGCACCGCGGCGGGTGGCCATGCGCCTGCGACTCGACGAGGTGGGCAGCGCCACGGCGGAGTACGCCGTCGCGACGGTGGCCGCCTGTGGGTTCGGGGGGATCCTGTTCAAGATCCTCACCGGGGACAGCGTCATGAAGCTCCTGCAGCAGGTGATCACCAACGCGCTCAAGCACTTCCTGTGATCTGGCGCCCTGGGGTGCGGCGGGTGGCCGCCGGTCTTCGGGGAGCCGCCGGCCCCGGTCGCGCCAGCGACCGGGGCTCGGTCACCGCCGAGACCGCGGTCGTGCTGCCGGTGCTCGTGCTCGCGGTGGCCCTTGGCGTGTGGCTCGTGCTCGTGGCGCTCGCCCAGCTTCGCTGCGTCGACGCGGCGCACGCCGCGGCTCGCGCGGCGGCCCGCGGCGAGCCCGTGTCCGCGGTTCGTGCCGCGACGGTCGATGCCGCACCGGCGGGCGCTCAGGTCACCATCGCGCAGGAGGGCCGGGCGGTGACGGTCGCCGTGGCCGCCACCGTGCGCCCGTTCGGCGGCCTGCTCCGCCTGGTGCCGAGCGTGCACGTGGGCGCCACCGCGCACGCCGAGTCGGAGGCGGGGTCGTGACGCTGGGTGAGCGCTCGCGCGATCCCGGCGCTGAGCGTGGCTCCGCCACCGTCTGGCTGCTGGCGTTGCTGCCTCTCCTTCTCTGTGCGACGGCCGCGGCCGTCCTCGTCGCCTCGGCGGTGATCGCCCGGCACCGGGCGGCCCTTGCGGCCGACCAGGCAGCGCTCGCCGCGGCCGCTCGGGCCGCTGAGCTGCAGCCGCTCACGGCGGTGGTCGACGTGGCCGCCGACGTCGCGGGCAAGACCGGGGTCGCGGGCGCCATCGGTGGCGCGGCCGCCCGCGCGGGCAGCACCCTGCTCATCCAGCGGCGGGCCTGCGCGGCGGCCCGCGCGACCGCGTCGGCCAACGGCGCGCACGTCACGTCCTGCACCCTGATCGACGGTGTCGCCGACGTCTCGGTCGCGATCTCGGGCCGTGGCCTGCTCGGCCGGTTCGGTGGAGCCCACGGCCGGGCCCGCGCCGGTCCCGCTGGGCCAAGCCCGACATTCCCCGCGATGTGGTGATCGCGCCGCCTTCGCGTTCTTGGCCCTGCAGGCACGTCACGGGGCGTAACCTTCGCTTCACCGCATCGTTGCCTGTGCAGGGCCGGCGGCGGCACGCCGCAGCGGCTGTTAGCCCCGGCTTCGAGGAGAGTCACCCATGCAGCCGACGTTCGCTCCCGCGCCGGTGGGGCCACGCCCCCGCGGGATCGCCGCGCTGCTCGGTGACTGCCTGCGCCGGCCGGGCGGCCGGCGGGTCGTCTCGCTGCTCACGGTCGTGCTGTTCATCGCCGGGGTCGGCATGTTCGCCTACCCCGTCATCACCGACATCCAGGCGCAGCACCGCCAGTCGGAGCTGAAGAGCCAGTTCGAGAGCCACTTCGCCGATCCGCAGTTCCGCCAGGTCTACCGCGAGCACAAGATCGAGGTCGGCGAGGGCCTCACCCGCCTGCAGATGCCCAAGATCGGCGTCGACGTCCTCGTCGTCGAGGGCACCACGCCGGCCGCGCTGCGCGCGGGCGCCGGGCACTACCCCGAGACCCCGCTGCCCGGAGAGAAGGGCAATGTCGGCATCGCCGGGCACCGCACGACCTACGGCCGGCCGTTCAACCGCCTCGACGAGATGGGCGCAGGCGACAAGGCCATCCTCATCACGCCGTTCGCCGAGTTCACCTACGTCGTGGTGCCCGCGTTCGACGGCCACCCCAACCCCTGGCCGGTCGCTCCCGACGACTTCAGCGTCGTGTCCCAGGCCGGTGCCCTCGGCGCGGGTCACTGGCTGACGCTGACGACCTGCAACCCCAAGGGCAGCGCCCGGCAACGACTGATCCTGCGGCTCAAGCTCGCCGACACCAAGATGCTCAGCGGAGCCGTCAAGTGAGAGGCACCCGCGGCCGGCTGCGCGCGTTGGCCTTGCTTTCAGCCGGCGCCGGCACGCTGCTGCTGGGCGCGCTCCCCGCATCGGCCGCGGCCGGCATCAGCATCACGACCGCGAGCGACGGCTCGGCGGTCAGCGCGAGCCAGCCGGTCACCGCCGACGACGTGCTGCAGATCCACGGCCAGATCGACCCCCGGACCAAGACCACCGACCTGGTCGTCACTGCGCCTGCCGGTGACAGCCACACGGTCGCCGAGGCCACCGCCAGCTTCACCAGCGGGGCGAGCCTCGACTTCGACCTGACGACCTCCTGCCTCACTTACGACGCCCGCCGGGCCCCGTGCAGCGGCCGCTCGCCGGCCCCCAACGGCACGTGGACGGCGCAGCTCACCGGGGGCGCGACGGCCACCTCGCAGTTCGTCCTGCGGATTCCGCCGGCCGCACCGACCGGAGTCACCGCGACCGCCAGCGGCAGCGGTGCGGTCGTCTCGTGGCAGCTCGGGGCCGAGCCCGACCTCCGCTCCTACGACGTCCTCGACGGGTCCGGGCAGCAGCTCGTCGGGGGCCTCAGCCCGTCCAACGTCTGCGACGCCAGCGGTGGCTGCAGCACGACGATCGCCAAGACCAGCGCGCAGTCGTTCATGGTGCGGGCGCACCGGGCCACGTGCCCGTCCTGCAGCGACACCGTCGCCTCGGCGCCGTCGAGCGCGGCATCGATCTCCTCGGGCAGCAGCGCCGCCCCCGTGCCGTCCCAGAGCGGCGATCCGTCCGCCGGCGGCAGCACGCAACCAGGGTCCAGCTCAGGCACCGCACAGGGCGGGTCACCGGCTCCGTCGACGAGCCCGGGTGCGCAGCCGTCCGGCGGCAAGCCGGGCGCGGCCGGGGTGAGCGCGCCGGGGCGCCGGGCCGCCGCCAGTGGCGCGGCCGGCCGGCTGCTGCAGCAGTTCCTGCCGGCGCCGACCGCGCTGCAGGCGCCCACCGTCCCGGCCTCGATCCTCGCGCCGCTCGCCGACGGCACCTACAAGCCCAAGCTGGCCTACGGCCAGCAGACCGTCGGCGAGGACGTGCTCGTGCCCGACGGCTCGACCCCGCGGATCGCGGCCCACTCCACCGGCGTGCTCAGCGGGCTGATGGACAGCGGCCGGGTCTGGGAGTCCGTCGCCGAGGGCGTCCTCCTGCTCCTGGTCTGCGCCCACCTCATGGCCTGGCTGGCGCGCACCCGCCCCGAGTAGGTCCACTCGCGTCAGCTGGCGCGGCGCGTCCCGTACCAGTCCGGGTGCTCAGGACATCAGCCCAGCCGGGCGACCACCAGGTCGAGCAGCCGCAGGGCACCCGACTTGTCGAGCGGCTGGTTGCCGTTGCCGCACTTCGGCGACTGGACGCACGACGGGCAACCCTGCTCGCACTCGCAGGCGGCGATGGCATCCCGCGTCGCGGTCAGCCAGCGGTCGCTCGCCCGGTAGCCGCGCTCGGCGAACCCGGCACCGCCGGGGTGACCGTCGTACACGAAGACGGTCGTCAGTCCGGTGTCGGGGTGCAGGGCGGTCGAGACCCCGCCGATGTCCCACCGGTCACAGGTCGCGAACAGCGGCAGCAGCCCGATCGACGCGTGCTCGGCGGCGTGCGCCGCCCCCGGCACGTCGGCCGACTGCAGGCCCGCCTGCTCCAGCAGCGGTGGCGTCAGCGTCCACCAGACGGCAGCCGTCCGCAGCTGCCGCGGCGGCAGGTCCAGCGCCACCTCGCCGAGGATCTCGCCGGAGCCCAGCCGGCGGCGTAGATACGCGACCACCTGGCTGGTCACGTCGACCGTGCCCACGGCGACCGCCACCCCGCCGGCGTCGCGCTGCTCGGCGGTCGAGACCACCCGGATCTCCGTCACCTCGCGGGCCGACGTCGTGTGGTCCGGCTGCGCCGGCTCGAGCAGCGCGACGGACTCGTCGAGGTCCAGTGCGCGCACGAGATAGGTCTCGCCCTGGTGCAGGTAGACCGCGCCCTCGTGCGCGGTGCTGTGCGCCGCCGCGGCGTCGACCGTGCCGAGCAGGCGCCCGGTGCCGGCCTCGACCAAGCGGACCGGCGTGCCACCCGTGCCTCGGATGTCGGTCAGGTCGTGCGCGCGGTCCCGCCGCGTCCAGTACCAGCCGGCCGCTCGCCGGCGCAGCAGCCCGCGCTCGGCCAGCTCGGGCAGCAGCTGCATGGCCGCCGGCCCGAAGACCTCGGTGTCGCCGTCGGACAGCGGCAGCTCGGCGGCTGCGGCGCACAGATGCGGGCCGAGGACGTGCGGGTTGTCGGGGTCGAACACGGTGGCCTCGACCGGCCGCGCGAAGACCGCCTCCGGGTGGTGGACGACGTAGGTGTCCAGCGGATCGTCGCGGGCCACGAGCACCGCGAGAGCCGGCTGCCCCCCGCGCCCCGCCCGCCCCGCCTGTTGCCACAGCGATGCGCGGGTCCCCGGCCAACCCGCCATCAGGACCGCGTCGAGCCCCGACACGTCGATGCCGAGCTCCAGCGCCGACGTCGCCGCGACCCCGAGCAGCCGGCCGCTGCGCAGGTCCCGCTCGAGCGTCCGGCGCTCCTCGGGCAGGTAGCCGGCTCGGTAGGCGGCGACCCGGCCGGCAAGCTCCGGTGCCACCTCCGCCAGCCCCCGTCGCGCCGACAGCGCGACGGCCTCGGCCCCGCGCCGGGAGCGGACGAAAGCCAGCGAACGCACGCCGGACGTGACGAGGTCGGCGAGCAGGTCGGCGGTCTCCGCGGTCGACGACCGCCGGGCCGGAGCCCCCCACTCCCCGAGCCCGTCCATCAACGGTGGTTCCCACATCAGGAACGTGGTGGCTCCGCGCGGCGCCGCGTCGTCGACCACCTCGGTGACCTCGGCCCCGACGAGACGCGACGCCGACCGACCCGGCTCGGCCACCGTCGCCGACGCCAGCACGAACGTCGGGCTCGCGCCGTAGTGCGCGCAGATCCGCCGCAGCCGCCGCAGGATCTGGGCCACGTGCGCGCCGAACACGCCGCGGTAGGCATGGCACTCGTCGACGACCACGAAGCGCAGCGCCCGCAGGAAGCCGGCCCAGCGGGTGTGCTGCGGGAGCAGGCCGAAGTGCAGCATGTCGGGATTCGTCAGCAGCAGGTTCGCGTGGGCCCGCGCCCAGTCGCGCTCCTCCCGCGACGTGTCGCCGTCGTGGCGCGAGGGGCGTACGCCGGGCAGGTCGAGCCCGACGATCGATTCGAGCTGGTCGCTCGCGAGGGCCTTCGTCGGCGCGACGTACAGCGCCGTGGCCGGAGCCGATGCGCTCGTCAGCAGCGAGAGCAGCGGAAGCTGGTAGGCGAGCGACTTGCCCGACGCGGTGCCGGTGGCGACCACGACGTGCCGGCCGGACCACGCAAGGTCCGCGGCGACGGCCTGGTGCTCCCAGAGCGCGCCGATGCCCCGGTCGGTCAGCCGTTCGCGGACGGGCGGCGGCACCCAGGACGGCCAGGCGGCGGTGCGACCGGCGCGCGCCGGCAGGTGCTCGACATGCGTCAGCCGCTCCCGGCGTCCGGGACCCTGCAGCAGCGCCGTGGCCGGCCCGGCGTCCGGCGACGACACGGACCGGGACACGGACAGGGACACGGAAGACCAGTCTGCATCCTCGCGGTCCGATGTGCTGGGCTTGGTGGGCCCGACGGGACACGTGGTTGAATTCGCCCGCGACGGGTAGCGCTGGCGTGTTGCCCGCCCCGACCGACCCTGCTGGAGGACCGCGTGGACCTATCCCTGTCGACCCGCACAGAGGGCGATCGCACGGTGGTCACGGTGGGCGGCGAGATCGACGTCTACACCGCCCCCAAGCTGCGCGAGCAGCTCATCGACCTGGTCTCGAGCGGCAACTACAACCTCGTGGTCGACATGGAGGGCGTGGACTTCCTCGACTCGACCGGTCTCGGGGTGCTCGTCGGTGGTCTGAAGCGTGTGCGCGCGCACGACGGTTCCCTGCGGCTGGTGTGCACCCAGGAGCGGATCCTGAAGATCTTCCGGATCACGGGTCTGACGAAGGTCTTCCCGATCCACTCGTCGGTCGACGAGGCCGTCGCCGCCACCGACTGAGGACCGTAATTTGCCGACCGTCGAGGTCTCGTTCAGCGCGCTGCCCGCGCACGTGCGCACGGCCCGCCTCATCGCCGTCGCCGTCGCTCGCCGGGCCGGCGTCGCGGAGGACCTCCTCGACGAGGTGCGGCTGGCGGTCGGCGAGGCGTGCTCGCGAGCCGTCGAGCTGCACCAGCGGCACAAGGCCGGCGCCTCGATAGCGATGTCGCTGGTCGACGAGCAGGACCGCTTCACCATCGAGGTGATCGACCAGGCCCCCGCCGACGGCGAGGGCAGCGCGGCCGACCTGGACCAGATCGACGCCGCCAGCCTCGCCCAGCCCGAGCACCTCGACCTGACCGCCGACCCCACCGCGGAGCCGGGGAGCGACCTGCTGCCGGCCGGATTCGGGCTCGCCGTCATCAGCGGTCTCGTCGACGACGTCGACGTACGCCGCGACGGCAACGGCACCCACGTGCGGATGACCTGGCCGGCTACCGACGTCATGGCCCCGGACAGCCAGGCGTCCTGACGATTTCGTAGACTCCGCGGTGCCGCCGGCCCGCGTGTGCGGACCCGGCTGTCCTCGAGCGCTCGACTGCCGGTCCCACGATGCTGGGTGCCGCACGGCCTCGAGGCAACCTGTCCAAGTCTCGAGGAGGACGGATGTCCCCCATGCACCTTGCTACCGCGCGGACCGTGGCGGCCGGCACCGGCAACAGTCTCGGCGTCCACGTCGGCGGTAGCGACTACACGATCGTCATCGCGATCGGGGTGCTGGCCCTCGCTGCGCTGGCCTTCGCCGGCTACCTGGTCCGGGAGGTGCTCGCGGCCGACGCCGGCACCCAGTCGATGCGTGATATCGGCTCGGCCGTGCAGGAAGGCGCCGCTGCGTACCTGCGCCGGCAGTTCACGACGCTGGCGGCATTCGCGGTCGTCGTCTTCGCGCTGCTGTTCATCATCCCGGCCGACGACGTCGGCCAGCGGGTCGGCCGGTCGGTCTTCTTCCTCGTGGGGGCGGCGTTCTCCGGTGTCACCGGCTTCGTCGGCATGAGCCTCGCCGTGCGCGCCAACGTGCGTGTCGCCGCCGCCGCGCAGAACGCCGGCGCCAAGCGCGCGATGCGCATCGCCTTCCGCGCCGGCGGCGTCGCCGGCATGTTCACCGTCGGCCTCGGCCTGCTCGGTGCCTGCCTCGTCGTGCTCATCTTCAAGGACCAGGCCCCGCACGTCCTCGAGGGCTTCGGCTTCGGCGCCGCCCTGCTCGCGATGTTCATGCGGGTCGGCGGCGGCATCTTCACCAAGGCGGCCGACGTCGGCGCCGACCTCGTCGGCAAGGTCGAGCAGAACATCCCCGAGGACGACCCGCGCAACGCTGCGACGATCGCCGACAACGTCGGTGACAACGTCGGCGACTGCGCCGGCATGGCCGCGGACCTGTTCGAGTCCTACGCCGTGACGCTGGTCGCCGCACTCATCCTCGGCAAGCAGGCGTTCGGCGACGTCGGCCTGGTCTTCCCGCTGATCGTGCCGGGCATCGGCATCCTCACCGCGGTCATCGGCATCCTCGCGGTGGCCCCGCGCGACGGCGACCGCACCGGCATGACCGCCATCAACCGCGGCTTCTTCATCTCGGCGGTCGCGGCGATCGGCGCGGTCGCGGCGGCGGCGTTCGCCTACCTGCCGTCGTCGTTCGCCGCGCTGCACCACGTGCCGCGCGAGATCCAGCAGATCAACGGCGACCCGCGGCTGTTCGCGTTCTTCGCCGTCCTCATCGGCATCGTGCTGGCCAGCGTCATCCAGTTGCTGACCGGCTACTTCACCGAGACCGCGCGCAAGCCGGTGCAGGAGATCGGCCGCTCGTCGCTCACCGGCCCGGCGACCGTCATCCTGTCCGGCGTCTCGGTCGGGCTCGAGTCGGCCGTCTACTCCGCCGTGCTGATCGGCGGCGCGCTCTACCTCGCGTTCCTGCTCGGTCACGGCGTGATCATCGTGTCGCTGTTCGCGGTCGCGCTGGCCGGCACCGGCCTGCTCACCCAGGTCGGCGTCATCGTGTCCATGGACACCTTCGGCCCGGTCTCCGACAACGCCCAGGGCATCGCGGAGATGTCCGGCGACGTCGACGAGAAGGGCGCCCGGGTGCTCACCGACCTCGACGCCGTCGGCAACACCACCAAGGCCATCACCAAGGGCATCGCGATCGCCACTGCGGTGCTCGCGGCGACGGCGCTGTTCGGCTCCTTCGCCACGGCGGTGTCCGACGAGGGCGTGAAGAACTTCAACCTGCCGATCGACCGGCCCAACCTGCTGTTCGGCCTGATCATCGGTGCGGCCGTGGTCTTCCTGTTCTCGGCGCTGACGATCAACGCGGTCGCCCGGGCGGCTGGCCGGGTGGTCATGGAGGTGCGCGAGCAGTTCCGCACCAAGCCCGGGATCATGGACTACACCGAGCGGCCGGAGTACGGCCGCGTCGTCGACATCTGCACCCGCGACTCGCTGCGCGAGCTCGTCACGCCCGGCCTGCTCGCGATCCTGGCGCCGATCACGGTCGGCTTCGCGATCGGCTACCAGCCGCTCGGCGCCTACCTCGCCGGGGCGATCGCGGCGGGCGTGCTCATGGCGGTGTTCCTCGCCAACTCCGGCGGCGCCTGGGACAACGCGAAGAAGCTGGTCGAGGACGGCCACTTCGGCGGCAAGGGCTCCGAGGCGCACGCCGCGACGGTCATCGGTGACACAGTCGGCGACCCGTTCAAGGACACCGCGGGTCCGGCCATCAACCCGCTGATCAAGGTCATGAACCTCGTGGCGCTGCTCATCGCGCCCGCCGTCGTCCGCTACGGCGAGGGCGGCCAGCACGCGAGCCACTGGGTCCGCGGCCTGGTCGCCGGACTGGCGTTCCTCGGCATCGTGGTGGCGGTCTACTCGAGCAAGCGTCGCTCGGTGGAGATGGGCGCCGAGGTGCCCATCGAGCCGGTGGAGAAGCTGCCGGCCTGAACCGGCCGATGAGCCGGCCCCGTGCCCGGGGGGCCCGGTGAGCCAGCTATCGCTGTTCGCCGCCGACGCGCAGCCGCCGTCGCCGGCCGACCTCGAGGGGCTGCTCGCCGGACCGGCCCAGCTCGCCCGCCGCGGAGACTCGGCCCGCCTGTCGGTGCGCGTCGACGCCTGGCGGGCCGACGTGCTGACCGCGCAACTCGACATCCAGCTCGGCATCACGGCCGAAACCGTCGCCGGCGAGCTGTCCGAGTCGCCGGTCGTGCGCACCCCGTTCCTCACGGCACTGCGGCCGCTCGCCGAACGTTGGACCCGCGGTTCCGTGAAGCGCACGCCGGACGGCTGGCGCCTCGACGGCCGCCGGTTGTGGTGGTGGTGCGTGGCCGCCGGCCGGGGGTACGACGGCGTCGGCTATACGCTGGCGCTCGGAGCCGGGGACGAGCTGGTCTGGCCGGGAGTCGGTGCGGCGCTCGCGGCGGCCGGGCTAGCTGCAGTCTTCGTGGGACCGCGGGCCGACGGGCCGGCCTACCGCATCACCGGACGCAGGCGACTCGGCCGGCTGCGGGAGCTGGTCGGCGACCCGCCAACGGGCACACCCGCCCATGACTGGCCCTAACCTGCGAGCGACCGCTTCGACGAACAGGAGCCCCGTGTCCGCGACGACGGAGACCGCGCCCGACGGCGCCCGGCGCCGCCTGGTGATCGTGGAGTCGCCGGCGAAGGCGCGCACGATCGCGGGCTACCTCGGCCGCGGCTACGTCGTCGAGTCCTCGATCGGCCACATCCGCGACCTGCCGCGCAGCGCCGCCGACATCCCCGCCGCGCACAAGAAGGACGCCTGGGCGCGGCTCGGGGTCGACGTCGACAACGGCTTCGTGCCGCTCTACATCGTCACGCCCGACAAGAAGGACCAGGTCCGCAAGCTCAAGAGCCTGCTCAAGGACGTGGACGAGCTCTACCTCGCGACGGACGAGGACCGCGAGGGCGAGGCCATCGCCTGGCACCTCGTGCAGGTGCTCGACCCTCACGTGCCGGTGCGCCGCATGGTCTTCCACGAGATCACCCCGCAGGCGATCGAGGACGCCGTCGCCAACCCGCGGGAGATAGACCAGCGGCTCGTCGACGCGCAGGAGACCCGCCGCATCCTCGACCGGCTCTACGGCTACGAGGTCAGCCCGGTCCTGTGGAAGAAGGTGATGCCGCGGCTGTCCGCCGGTCGGGTGCAGTCGGTGGCGACCCGCATCCTGGTCGAGCGGGAGCGGGCGCGGATGCGCTTCACCGCCGCGTCGTACTGGGACGTCGAGGCGCTGCTCGACGCGCATGCCGGCGCCCCGCCCACCTTCACCGCCGACCTGGTCGGGCTCGACGGGCGCCGGGTGGCGACCGGCCGCGACTTCGACGCCGACGGGCGCATCGCCAACCAGGACATCGTCGCGCTCGACGAGGCGGCGGCCCGGGGGCTGGCGGAGCGGCTCGGCGGCGCGGCGTTCACCGTGCGCAGCGTCGAGGAGCGGCCCTACCGGCGCTCGCCGTACCCGCCGTTCATGACCAGCACGCTGCAGCAGGAGTGCAGCCGCAAGCTGCGCATGACCAGCGCCACGACGATGCGGGTCGCCCAGCGGCTCTACGAGAACGGCTACATCACCTACATGCGCACCGACTCCACGACGCTGTCGGAGACGGCGCTGGCGGCGGCGCGGGCGCAGGCGCGGGAGCTGTACGGCGCGGAGTACGTGCCCGACCAGCCGCGCCGCTACGAGAAGAAGGTCAAGAACGCGCAGGAGGCGCACGAGGCGATCCGCCCGGCGGGCGACCGTTTCCGCACCCCGCGCGAGGTCGCCGGCGAGCTGGGCGGCGACGAGCACCGGGTCTACGAGCTGATCTGGCAGCGCACGGTCGCGAGCCAGATGGCCGACGCCGCCGGCCGGTCGGTCTCGGTGCGCGTCGTCGGCAGGTCGAGTGCCGGCGAGGAGGCGGAACTGTCCGCCACCGGCAAGACGATCACCTTCCCGGGGTTCCTGCGCGCCTACGTCGAGGAGAGCGACGACCCTGACGCGGACCGCGACGACCGCGAGCGCCGGCTGCCGCCGCTGGCGGAGGGCCAGCAGCTGACCGCGCTGAGCCTCGAGCCCCAGGGACACAGCACCCAGCCACCGGCGCGCTACACCGAGGCCTCCCTCGTGCGGGCGCTCGAGGAGCTCGGCATCGGCCGGCCGTCGACCTACGCGTCGATCATGTCGACGATTCTCGACCGGGGCTACGTCTTCAAGAAGGGCACCGCGCTGGTGCCGTCGTTCACGGCGTTCGCGGTCGTCGGCCTGCTCGAGCGGCACTTCGGCAAGCTCGTCGACTACGGCTTCACCGCGTCGATGGAGGACCACCTCGACGACATCGCCAACGGCGAGACCGAGGGCGTCGAGTGGCTGACCCGTTTCTACTTCGGCGACGTCAACCCCGACCAGGGCCTGCAGGACGACGGCCTGCGCCAGATGGTCCACGAGCGGCTCGGCGACATCGACGCCCGCGAGGTCAACTCGATCCCGATCGGCAAGGACGACGACGGCGCCGAGATCGTCGTCCGGGTCGGCCGCTACGGCCCCTACGTGCAGCGCGGCGAGGATCGGGCGAGCGTCCCCGAGGACCTGCCGCCCGACGAGCTCACCACCGCGCAGGCCGTCGAGATGCTCGAGGCCGGCTCGTCGGACCGCGCGCTCGGCACCGATCCCGAGAGCGGCTTCGAGGTGGTCGCCAAGGCCGGCCGCTACGGCCCGTACGTCACCACCGTGGTGCCCGAGGGTGTCGACGCGAGGCCGCGGACCGGCTCCCTTCTCAAGACGATGTCGCTCGACTCGGTCACCCTCGACGACGCGCTGCGGCTGCTGTCACTGCCCCGCCTTCTCGGCGCCGCCCCCGACGGCGAGGAGGTCACCGCTCAGAACGGGCGCTACGGCCCCTATGTCAAGAAGGGCAGCGAGTCGCGGTCGCTGGAGTCGGAGGAGCAGCTGTTCACCGTCACCCTCGACGAGGCGCTCGCCCTGCTGGCCCAACCGAAGACCCGGGGTCGTCGCGGCGCCGCCGCGCCGCCGCTGAAGGAGCTCGGCGCGGACCCGGTCACCGGCAAGCCGATGGTCGTCAAGGAGGGTCGCTTCGGTCCCTACGTGACCGACGGCGAGACCAACGCCAGCCTGCGCAAGGGTGACGATCCGGAGAGCATCACCCCCGAGCGCGGCGCCGAGCTGCTCGCGGAGAAGCGGGCCAAGGGACCGGCCAAGCGCCCGGTGAAGCGTGCCGCCAGACGGCCGGCCAAGCGCGCCTGACCCATGACCGCGCCCCGCCGGGTCTCGCTGGTGCCGCCGGTGCTGAGGATCCGGGCCTTCCGCCGGCTCTGGACCGCGCTCACCCTGTCGAGCCTGGGCGACTGGCTCGGCCTGCTCGCCACCACCTCGCTCGCGCAGGAGCTGGTCAGCGGTTACTCCGGCAAGCTCTACGCGCTGTCCGGCGTGCTGATCGTGCGGCTGGCGCCGGCGCTCGTCATCGGGCCGGTGGCCGGCGCGTTCGCCGACCGCTTCGACCGGCGTACGACGATGGTCGTCTCCGACCTCGGCCGCTTCGCGTTCTTCGCGTCGCTGCCGTTCCTGCACTCGTTGCTCTACCTGCTCGTCGCGTCGTTCCTCATCGAGTGCTTCAGCCTGTTCTGGGTGCCGGCCAAGGAGGCGAGCGTCCCCAACCTGGTGCCCAAGGAGCAGCTGGAGTCGGCCAACCAGCTGAGCCTGGTGACGACCTACGGATCTGCCGCCGTCGCCGCCGTCGTGTTCGCGCTGCTGGCGAAGATCAGCCTGTTCGTCCACGGCTCCGCCCCGGCGAACGACTCCACCCAGACCGACATCGCGCTCTACTTCGACGCGGCGACGTTCCTGTTCTCCGCCGGCACGATCTTCACGCTGCGGGAGATCCGCGGTGCGGTCGTGTCGACCGGCACCGGCGAGAGCGAGGGGCTCGGGCGCTCGATCGTGGGGGGCTGGCGGTTCATCGCCACCTCACGCTGGCTGCGCGGGTTGCTGTTCGGCATCCTCGGCGCGACCGCGGCCGGCGGGACCGTGATCGGCCTCGGCCGGCCGTTCGCGGTGCTCGACCTCGGTGGCGGCAACGCGGCCTACGGCGTGCTGTTCGCCATGCTCTTCGCCGGGTTGGCGACCGGGATGCTGGTCGGTCCCCGGCTCCTGTCGGGTTTCAGCCGCCGGCGGCTGATGGCGCTCGCGATCGTCGCGGCCGGTGTCTCGCTCGCCATCAACGCCCTGATGCCCAACCTCGCGCTGGCGATCGTGTTCACGTTCCTCGTCGGCGCCTTCGCCGGCGTGACCTGGGTGACCGGCATCACGCTGGTGGGGCTGCACGTCAGCGACGAGATGCGGGGCCGCACGTTCTCCTCGCTCTACACGCTGATGCGCATCGACCTGCTGCTGGTCATCGCGGCCGCGCCGCTGATCGCCGGCGCCATCGGGTCGCACCATGTGCAGGTGAGCGACGACATCCGGCTGCGCGCGGACGGCGTCACCGTCGTGCTGTTCGTGGCCGGCCTGCTCGGCGCGGTCGTCGGCGCGATCGCGCTGCGGCTGATGGATGACCGTCCCGGCGTACCGCTGCGCGACGACCTCATCGCGTCGCTGCGCCGGGTCGCCCCCCCGCACCAGGCCGGCAGCGGGTGCTTCGTCGCCTTCGAAGGTGGCGAAGGTGCCGGCAAGACCACGCAGATCGAGCGGCTCGCCGACTGGCTGCGCTCGCGCGGGCGCTACGAGGTCGTCGTCACCCGCGAACCCGGCGGCACCGCGACCGGCCGCAGGCTGCGCGAGCTGCTGCTCGACCCCGCGTCCACCGTCTCGCCGCAGGCCGAGGCACTGCTGTACGCCGCCGACCGGGCGCAGCACGTCGCCGAGGTTGTCGGTCCCGCGCTCGCGCGCGGGGCCGTCGTCATCAGCGACCGTTACGTCGACTCCTCCCTCGCCTACCAGGGCGCCGGCCGCGCGCTGGCCCCGGCGCAGGTGGAGCGGTTGTCCTCCGTGGCCACCGGCGGCCTGGTGCCGGACCTGACGGTGCTGCTTGACGTCGACCCGGTCCTGGGTCTCGCGCGTGCCGACGGCACGCCGGACCGGCTCGAGGGTGAGTCGTTGGAGTTCCACCAGCGGGTGCGCTCCGGGTTCCTGGCCCTGGCGGCGAAGGAGCCGCGCCGTTACCTGGTCGTCGACGCCGCCCTGCCGGCCGAGGAGGTGCAGCGCCGGGTGCGTGCCCGGCTCGAGCAGGTGCTGTCCGTGCGGGCCGATGCGGCGGCTGCGGCCGGCTCGTCCGTCGGGTCGTGGCGATGACCGTCTGGGACGACCTCGTGGGCCAGGAGGCCGCGGTCACCGTCCTGCGCGAGGCGGTCGCCGGGACCGGCATGTCGCACGCCTGGCTGTTCACCGGGCCGCCCGGGTCGGGGCGGTCGGTCGCCGCCCGGGCGTTCGCCGCCGCGCTGCAGTGCCCCGACGGCGGCTGCGGCCACTGCGGCGAGTGCACCACCGCACTGGCCGGCTCGCACCCCGACGTCGACCTCGTGCAGCCGCAGGGCCTGTCCTACGGCGTGGCCGATGCCCGCGCGCTCGTCCTGCGCGCCGCCGGCTCACCCGTGCGCGGCCGCTGGAAGGTGACCGTCGTCGAGGACGCCGACCGGCTGACCGAGAGCGCGCTCAACGTGCTGCTCAAGTCGATCGAGGAGCCGCCGCCTCGTGGCGTCTGGCTGCTGTGTGCGCCGTCCGCTGACGACCTGCTGCCGACCATCCGCTCGCGCTGCCGGCTCGTCGGGCTGCGCACGCCTCCCGCCGCCGCCGTCGCCGCCGTTCTCGTCGACCGCGACGGTGCCACCCCCGAGATGGCCGCCTTCGCCGCGCGCGCGGCGCAGGGGCACGTGGGCCGCGCCCGCCGGCTCGTCCGCGACGAGGGTGCGCGCAACCGCCGCCGTGAAGTGCTGTCCGTCCCGGGCGACGTCCGGTCGGTGCCGGCCTGCTTCGTCGCCGCGGCCAACCTCGTCGACGCGGCGAAGGAGGAGGCGACCGCCGCCATCGCGGAGCTCGACAAGCAGGAGCTCTCGGACCTCCAGGCGGCGCTCGGCGCCACCGACGCGAAGGCGCGTCCGCGCGGAACTGCTGGTGCGTTCCGCGACCTCGAGGAGCGGCAGAAGTCACGGGCGACCCGGCTGCAGCGCGACGCGCTCGACCGGGCCCTCACCGACCTCGCGTCGTACTACCGCGACGTGCTCGCCGTGCAGCTCGGGCTCGCTGCCGGGGCCGCCGAGTCGCCGGTGTCCCTCGTCAACGCCGATCTGGCCCCGTCCATCCGGCGTCTCGCCGAAACGTCGACGCCGGAGGCGACGCTGCGCCGCCTCGGGGCCGTGCTCGCCTGCGGGGAGGCGATCGATGCCAACGTCGCTCCGCTGCTCGCGGTGGAGTCCATGACGCTTGCGCTGTTGTCCGGCTGAGCACCCGGGCCTGCGGCGTACGCTCGGCCCGTGGGGATGATCTGCGCCGTCAGCTTCGAGCGCTACGGCCGGCTCTACTACCTCGACCCGGGCTCCCACAGCCCGAAGGTCGGCGACAAGGTGCTCGTCCCCACCGACTCGGGTCCCGAGGTCGCCGAGTGCGTCTGGGCGCCCCAGTGGGTGAGCGAGGACATCGGTGGGCTGCCGGTCATGGCCGGTCTCGCGACCGACGACGACCTGGCGCGCGACGAGCGCAACCGGCGCAAGCGGGCCGAGCTCAAGGTGGTCGCCAAGCGCCTGGCCCGGGAGCACTCGCTGCCCATGAAGGTCGTCGGCGTGGACTACGTCGAGGCGGACAACCACTACACGGTCTACTTCTCCGCCCCCGAGCGGGTCGACTTCCGCGCGCTGGTGCGTGACCTGGCGCGCGCGATGTCCGGCCGGGTCGAGCTGCGCCAGCTGTCCGCGCGCGACGAGGCTCGGGTGCAGGGCGGCATCGGCCCGTGCGGTCGCGACCTGTGCTGTGCGACGTTCCTGCGCGACTTCGAGCCGGTCAGCGTGCGGATGGCCAAGGACCAGGACCTGCCCGTCAACCCGCTGAAGATCTCCGGCGCCTGCGGCCGGTTGATGTGTTGTCTGAAGTACGAGCACCCGCTGTACCAGGAGTTCAAGGCCGACCTGCCCCGCATGGGCTCGACCGTCGAGACGCCGGAGGGCCCGGGGAAGCTGGTCGGCTACAACGTGCCGGCCGAAAGCGTCGTCGTCCGGCTGAGCGCCTCCGGGCAGCGGTGTGCGTGCAGCAAGGCGAGCGTCTGCGGCCCGCGGCAGGCCTACGAGTCGCGCGAGTCTGCGCCATCAACAGACGCCTGATCGCCGCGGCCGCGGCGGCGCTGCTCGCCGCCGGCTGCGCCGGCTCGGCGACACCCCGGGCTGCCCCTTCCTCGACCAGCCCGACGGCATCGGCGAGCGCGGCCACGACACGGACCACTGCGCCGAGCACGCCGGCCGCGAACCCGCTCGCCGCCTACTACGCGCAGCGCCTGACCTGGCGCGGTTGCGGTGGCGGTTTCCAGTGCTCGACGCTGACGGTGCCGCTGGACTACCAGCAGCCGGCCGGGCGGCGCATCGCGATCGCGGTGATCCGGCTGCCCGCCGCCGATCCGGGACAGCGGATCGGCTCGCTCGTCATCAACCCGGGCGGGCCCGGCGGCTCCGGCATCGACTACGCGCGGGCGGCGCGGGCGGCGTTCACCCAGGCGGTGCGCAACCGCTTCGACATCGTCGGCTTCGACCCGCGGGGGGTCGGCCAGTCGACACCGCTGCACTGCCTGACCGGGCCACAGCTCGACCACTACTTCCACGTCGACCCGACGCCCGACAACCAGAGCGAGATCAACGAGCTGGTCGCGACGGACCAGCAGCTGGCGAGCGGCTGCGAGAAGGACGACCCCGGTCTCGTCCACCACATCAGCACGCTCGAGCAGGCCCGCGACATGGACGTCCTCCGGGTGGCGCTCGGCGACGCGAAGCTCACCTACCTCGGCAAGTCCTACGGCACCTACCTCGGTGCGAAGTACGCCCAGCAGTACCCGAAGAACATCCGCGCGATGGTGCTCGACGGCGCTCTCGACCCGACGCAGTCGGCGCTCGCCGAGGACAAGGTGCAGGCCGAGGGCTTCGAGCGGGAACTGCGCGGCTTCATCGCCTGGTGCGTCGGGCAGGGCGGCTGCCCGCTCGGGGCGTCGACCTCCTCGGCGACGCAGACGTTCGACCGCCTGCAGGCGAGCGTCGACACCCACGAGCTGCCGTCGGCGAGCTCGCGCACGGTCGGGCAGGGCGAGTTCTTCCTCGGGGTCGCCGCCTCGCTCTACGACCCCGCCAGCGGCTGGCCGGCCCTGCGCGCGGCACTCGCGCAGGCCCTCGACGGCCGCGGCGACCGGCTGCTCGTGCTCTCCGACGCCTTGACCGGTCGCAACCCGGACGGCACCTACAGCAACCTGCAGGAGACCAACGCCGCGATCAACTGCGTCGACCGGCCCTCGCCGCGGACCTTGTCGGCGTACGCCGATCTCGCCCGGCAGCTCGCATCGGTGGCGCCGCACTTCGGCCCGGCGATCGCCTGGGGCAACGCGGGATGCGCCTACTGGGCGGCACCGCCGGTCGAGCAGCCGCACGCGGTGAGCGCGCCGGGGGCGCCGCCCATCCTCGTCGTCGGCACCACGCGTGACCCGGCGACGCCCTACGTGTGGGCGCAGGCGCTGGCCCGGCAGCTGTCGTCCGGGGTGCTGCTCACCTACAACGGCGACGGGCACACCGCCTACGAACGCGGCAGCTCCTGCGTGGACCGAGCCGTCGACGCCTATCTGATTTCGCTCACGGTCACGCCCGACCAGCACTGCTGACGCGTTGCTATCGTGGTGCCCGCGCCGCCTTAGCTCAGTCGGCAGAGCGATTCACTCGTAATGAATAGGTCGTCGGTTCGATTCCGACAGGCGGCTCCACCCACCCCCAGCGCAGGCTTCCCGTGTGCGCGCCATCGGCGTAGCGTCCGGTTATGGCTGCGACTGCTGACACGGTGCACTGGCGGGGCGTCCACCATCTCGCACTGGTCACCCCCGACATGGACGCCACGGTCCGCTTCTGGCACGGCGTCATCGACGCCCGGCTGGTCGTGACGCTCGCGACGCCGGCGTTCCGGCACTACTTCTTCGAGGTCGCGCCCGGTAACACGGTCGCGTTCTTCGAGTACGTCGGGCAGCCGCTCGAGTCGTTCGCGAAGCCGGCCGGCGTGCCCTACCCGCAGGCCGCGCAGTTCGACCACCTGTCGCTGCACCTGCCCGACGAGGACGCGCTGCTGCGGCTGCGCGACCGGCTGAAGGAGCACGGCTGCGAGGTGACCGACGTCGTCGACCACGGCTTCCTGCGCTCGATCTACTTCAACGACAACAACGGCATCGCGCTCGAGGCGTCGTGGTGGACGCTCGACCCGACCGGGCGGCCGGTCGACTACGGCGACGAGCGGTTCTTCTCCGACGCCGATCCCGTGCCGGCGGTGCGCGAGCTGCGCCAGAGCGGGCGGCTTGACCACACGGTCACGACGCACCTGGTCGACGAGGTAACCAAGGACCTCTACAGGCCGGTCTGACGCTTCCCCGCAACACCTCGAACCGCCGGGCGGCGATGAAGGACACCGGTGCACAGTCCGGTGCCTGGCGGCCTCCGAACCGGGTTCGGTTATTGCGTCCTCCTCCGCTAGGGTCGCAGGCATGGCGACCACGGTGCATGGAATCGACGACCTCAAGCAGAAGGTGGGCGAGCACCTCGGCTACAGCCCATGGCACGAGGTGACCCAGGAGCAGGTCAACCTCTTCGCCGACGCGACCGGCGACCACCAGTGGATCCACGTCGACGTGGAGAGAGCGAAGCAGGGGCCGTTCGGCGCGCCGATCGCGCACGGCTACCTGACGCTGTCGCTCGGCCCGGCGCTGCTGCCGCAGATCCTGCGCATCGAGGGCATCTCGATGGGCGTCAACTACGGCCTCAACAAGCTGCGTTTCCCGGCCCCGGTTCCGGTGGGGTCGAAGGTGCGGCTCGGCGCGACCCTGGAGTCGGTCGAGGACGTCGCCGGCGGGGCGCAGGCGGTTCTCGGCCTGACCTTCGAGGTCGAGGGCAAGGACAAGCCGGTCTGCGTCGCCGAGGCCGTCTTCCGCTACTACGCCTGAGGCGCGCAGACCCATGGGGATGACGTACGACGAGGCCGTGGCCGCCGTGACCGGCCCCGGCCAGATGCTCGAGATGGCGCCGGTCGAGGTCGACGGCATCACCTACCGCGGCTTCGCCAACGCGCCGGCCAGCCTGCGTGACCTGCTCTCGCTCGCCCGGGCGCACGGAGACAAGGACTTCATCGTCTACGAGGACGAGCGGCTGACCTTCACCGACGTGATGGCGCGCGTGGACGCGCTCGGCGCCACGCTGGTCGAGCGTTACGGCGTGCGAAAGGGCGACCGGGTCGCCATCGGGATGCGCAACTACCCCGAATGGGTGGTGGCCTTCGCCGCGATCGTCTCGGTCGGTGCCATCTCCGTATCGCTCAACGCCTGGTGGTCCGAGGACGAGCTCGACTACGCGCTCGGCGACTCGGAGCCGGTCCTGCTGATCGCCGACCGCGAGCGCATCGAGCGGGCACGGGCGTCGTGCGCGAAACGGGGCATCCGCGTCCTCGCGGTGCGCGCCGACGACGTCACCGACGAGGGTGTCGACCACTGGGACGACGTCGTGCAGGTCGGTGCCGCGCTGCCCCAGGTCGACATCGGTCCCGACGACGACGCCACGATCCTCTACACGTCCGGCACCACGGGCTTCCCCAAGGGTGCGGTCTCCACCAACCGCGCGGTCGTCACCTCGATCATGGGCTTCGCGTCGCGCGCGCCGATCGAGGCGCTGCGCACCGGCGAGACCGCCGAGGCGGCCAACCCGCCGTCGGTGATCCTCGTCGTACCGCTGTTCCACGTCACCGGGAGCGTGCCGGTGATGCTCGGCGCGTTCATCGGCGGCGCCAAGCTCACGATCATGTACAAGTGGGATCCCGACCGCGCCCTCGAGCTGATCGAGCGGGAGCGGGTGACGACGTTCGTCGGGGTCCCGACCCAGTCGTGGGACATGCTGCAGTCGCCGCGGTTCCAGGAGTTCGACACCTCGACGTTGCAGGGCATCGGCGGCGGGGGCGCGCCGCCGCCGCCGGAGCTGATCCGCCAGATCGACAGCAGCTTCAAGGGTGGCCGCCCGGCGTTCGGCTACGGCATGACCGAGACCAACGCCCTGGGCCCCGGCATCTCCGGTGACGACGCGATCGCCAAGCCGACCTCGGCCGGGCGCCCGCCCGTGACGATGGAGGTCGAGATCCGCGACCCGTCCGGGGCGCCGGTGCCGGTCGGCGAGCGCGGCGAGATCTGGTTCAAGGCGCTCAACAACATCCGCGGCTACTGGCGCAAGCCGGAGGAGACGGCCGAGACGATCGTCGACGGCTGGCTGCGCACCGGCGACCTGGGCCGGCTCGACGAGGACGGCTTCGTCTACGTCGAGGACCGCATCAAGGACATGGTGCTGCGGGGTGGGGAGAACGTCTACTCCGCGGAGGTGGAGGCCGCCCTCTACGAGCACCCGGCGGTATATGAGGCGGCCGTCTTCGGCCTGCCGCACGAGCGGCTCGGTGAGGAGGTCGCCGCCGCGGTCTACCCGCGCGACGGGGTCAGCGTCACGCCCGAGGAGCTGCAGACGCACGTCGGCAAGCGGCTCGCAGCGTTCAAGGTGCCCTCGACGATCGTCATCGTGTCGGAGCCGCTGCCGCGCAACGCGGCCGGCAAGTTCCTGAAGCGGCAGCTGCGGGAGAGCTACGCCAACGCCTGATCGGCCGACTCCCCGACGGGGTGCCGCTGCCAGGGCACGTCGGTGACCATCACACCCGGCTCGAACAGCAGCCGCGCCTTGAGTCGCAGTGCGCTCTGGTTGTGCAGCAGGTGGTCCCACGAGCGGTAGGGCACGTACTCCGGGATGAACACGGTCACCACGTCGCGCGGGCTGGCTCCCCGCAGGGCCCGCACGTAGCCGAGCACCGGCCGGGTGATGTCGCGGTTCGGCGCGGGCAGCACGGTCAGCGGCACGTCGATGCCCCGCCCGGCCCACGCCTGCTGCAGCCGCATTGTTGCGGTCGCGTCCGTCTCCACCGTGAGCGCGACCAGCGTGCTGGGCCTTGTCGCCCGGGCGTAGGCGAGCGCGCGCAGCGTGGGCTGGTGCAGCCGCGACACGAGGATCACCCCGTGGTTGCGCACCGGCAGCGGTAGTGGGTCGTCATCGGCCGCGTCCAGCTCGACCGCGACGGCGTCGTAGTGGCGGCGGATCGCCTTCATCGTCGCGAACAGCACCCCCATGGCGAGGATCGCCAGCCACGCTCCGTGCACGACCTTCGTGTAGAGCACGATGACCAACACCAGTGCGGTCGTGGTGGCCCCGGCCGCGTTGATGGCGCGCGACGTGCGCAACCGGCGCAGGCGGTCGGTGGGGGTGGCCGGCAGCGCGCGGCTCCAGTGGCGCACCATGCCGGCCTGGCTCAACGTGAACGACGTGAACACGCCGATGATGTAGAGCTGGATCAGCCGGTCGATGTTGGCGTCGAACCCGACGATCAGCGCGACGGCGAAACCGCCGAGCAGCACGATGCCGTTGCTGAACACCAGCTTGTCCCCGCGGTTGCGCAGCTGCACCGGTAGGAAGCGTTGCTGCGCGAGGATCGACGACAGCACTGGGAAGCCGTTGAACGCTGTGTTGGCCGCAAGGATCAGGATGCCGGCTGTCGCTGCCTGGTAGAGGTAGAACAGCGCCGCGTGCCCACCGAAGACGGTCGCCGCGATCTGGGAGATCACCGACGGGTTGCCGCTGGGCTGGGCGCGCGCCTTGACGTGCAGCGCCAGCACCGTGATGCCGACGAACATGGTCACGGCGAGCGTCCCCATCATCGTCAGCGTGGCGGCGGCGTTGCGCGCCTTCGGTGGCCTGAACGCCGGCACGCCGTTGCTGATCGCCTCCACGCCGGTGAGCGCCGTGCACCCCGACGCGAAGGCACGCAGGGCCAGCAGCACGGTGAAGATGCCGCCGACCTGCACCGTGCGGTGCAGCTGTTGCTGCGCGGTGACGGCAGCCGGCAGCTGGCCGGCGGCCGCCTTGACGACGCCGATCGCGAACATCAGGAGCGTGAGCGCGATGAACGCGTAGGTCGGGACCGCGAACGCCCGGCCGGACTCGCGCAACCCGCGCAGGTTGACCGTCACCAGCAGCACGACGGCGGCGACCGACAGCAGCACCGCGTGTCCGGCCAGCGACGGCACCGCGCTGGTGACCGCCACCACCCCGGACACGATCGACACGGCCACCGTCATGACGTAGTCGACGAGCAGCGCGCTGGCGGCGACCAGCGCCGCGTTGACGCCGAAGTTGTCGAGGCTGACCGCGAACGCGCCGCCACCGCCGGGGTAGGCGTGGCAGGTCTGTCGGTAGGAGGCGACGACGATGACGAGCAGCGCCGCGACGCCGACGGCGACCCACTTGGCCAGTGCGACGTACGCCGCACCGCCGAGCGCCAGCACCAGCACGATCTCTTCCGTGGCGTAGGCCACCGACGAGATCGGATCCGAGCAGAACACCGGCAGCGCGAGCCACTTCGGCAGCAGCGTCTCGGCCAGCTGCCGGCTGCGCAACGGGCGCCCGACGACGACCCGCTTGACCCCGCCGGCGGTCGGCAGCGGACTGCGTTGCAGCACGCGCTCGACGCTAGGTACGCCGGTGCCGCCCCGGCGTCAGTGCAGCGTCAAGGTTGCCGGCCGGAGCGTCAAGGATGCGTCAAGATCGCGGACCCGAGCGATTCGTCCCGATGTACTTGTCGAAGTGGCGACCGGGACGACACTTGAGAGCGTGACTGCATTCGCGGGCTACGCGCGTGCCGTCGACCGACGGCGCCAAGCCCACGGGGTCGCGGTCGCGGTGGCCGGGTTGCCGCTGCTG
This sequence comes from Mycobacteriales bacterium, assembly GCA_035690485.1. Taxonomy (NCBI): domain Bacteria; kingdom Bacillati; phylum Actinomycetota; class Actinomycetes; order Mycobacteriales; species Mycobacteriales bacterium. The sequence continues at coordinate 78,752 of DASSKL010000005.1, forward strand.
ACGCTCGTGCTGACCACGCTGCGCGGAGACCTGTCGCTCGCCGACGAGCTGCTCCTCTACCTGATCGCGGTGGTCGCGATCGCGGTGATCGGCGGCTTGTGGCCGGCGCTGGCGGCCGCCATCGCGTCGTCGTTGCTGCTCAACTGGTTCTTCACGCCACCGATTCATACCTTCGTCGCCTCGCCCGACAACGTGCTGTCGCTGGTGCTGTTCGTCGCGGTTGCGACGCTGGTGGCGGCGGTCGTGCACATCGCCGCCCGCCGCGCCGTCGAGGCGGAGGAGGGGCGCGCGCAGGCCGCGCAGGCCGAGATGCTCGCCGCCGGCAACCGGATGCGCACCGCGCTGCTCGCCGCGGTCAGCCACGACCTGCGCACCCCGCTGGCCGGCATCAAGGCGAGCATCACTGGCCTGCGGCAGACCGACGTGGCGTGGTCGGCCACCGACCGGGCCGAGCTGCTGGAGACGATCGAGGACTCGGCCGACCGGCTCGGCGCGCTGATTGCCAACCTGCTCGACATGAGCCGGGTGCAGACCGGTGCACTGCAGCCGTTCCTGCAGCCGGCCGCCGTCGACGAGATCGTCCCGGTGGCCCTGCGGGGGATCCCCGGCGCCGACACCGTACGGCTGGACACCCCGGAGGACCTGCCGCTGGTGCGCACCGACCCCGGCCTGCTCGAACGCGCGCTGGCCAACCTGCTGTCCAACGCGCTGCGACACTCGCCGCCCGGCCGGCCGCCCACGCTGGTGGCCCGGCACGAGGGCGACCGGTTGGCGCTGCGGGTCGTCGACCACGGCCCGGGCGTCGCGGTGGGCGACCGTGACCGCATCTTCGAGCCGTTCCAGCGGCTGGGCGACCGGTCGGTGGGCGGCGTCGGCCTGGGGTTGGCCGTTGCCCGCGGGTTCGTCGAGGCGATCGGCGGCGAGCTCGCCGCGGGTGACACCCCGGGCGGCGGGCTGACGATGACGGTGCAGCTGCCGCTTGCGCCTGCCACCGTGCCGGCCGAGCAGGTGGCGGTGCCGTGACCCGGGTGCTGGTGGTCGACGACGAGGCGGCGATCTGCCGAGCGTTGCGCATCAACCTGGCCGCGCGCGACTACGAGGTCACCACCGCCACGTCCGGTGCGGCCGGGCTCGCCGCGGTGGCCCGGGAGCGGCCCGATGTGGTGATCCTCGACCTGGGCCTGCCGGACATGGACGGCGCCGAGGTCATCGCAGGTCTGCGCGGATGGACGTCGACGCCGATCATCGTGCTGTCGGCGCGTGAGCAGGAGGCGGCCAAGGTGGCCGCCCTCGACGCCGGTGCCGACGACTACGTGACCAAGCCCTTCGGCATGGACGAGCTGCTCGCCCGGCTGCGCGCCGCCGTACGCCGCAGCCGCAGCGCCGACGATGCGCCGAGCGTCGCCACCGAGTCGTTCACCGTCGACCTGGCGGCGAAGCGGGTGACGGGCCGCGACGGAGGTGACATCCGGCTGACGCCCACCGAGTGGCAGCTGCTCGAGGTCCTGGTGCGCAACCGGGGCCGGCTGGTCAGCCAGCAGCAGCTGCTGCACGACGTCTGGGGTCCGGCCTACACCGGTGAGACCAACTACCTGCGGGTCTACATGGCCCAGCTGCGCCGCAAGCTCGAGCCTGACCCGCCGCGGCCGAGGTACCTGCTCACCGAAGCCGGCATGGGCTACCGCTTCAGCGTCTGATCCTTCCGTCCGGGTGGAGGTGACACACCTCCGACAGCGCAGCCACCCGGAACGAGCAGGAGGCAGGGCCGCCTGCCGCCGGGTCAGATCAGGCGGCGGTCGGTCGCCCAGCGGGTCAGCTGGTGGCGGGTCGAGAGCTGCAGCTTGCGCAGCACCGACGACACGTGGCTCTCGACGGTCTTGCCGGAGATGAACAGCTCGCCGGCGATCTCCTTGTAGGTGTAGCCACGGGCGATCAGCCGCAGCACCTCCTGCTCGCGCGGGGTCAGCTGGTCGAGCTCCGGGTCGGGCGCGGGTTCGTCCGGCCCGTCACCCGAGGTGAAGGCGTCGAGGACGAAGCCTGCCAGCCGTGGGGAGAAGACCGCGTCGCCCTCGCCCACCCGGCGTACGGCGTCGACGAGGTCGTCTCCCGAGATCGTCTTGGTGACGTAGCCGCGGGCACCCGCCCGGATCACCGCGATGACGTCCTCGGGAGCGTCGGACGCGGACAGGGCCAGGAACCGCACGTCCGGCAGCCGGTCGCGGATCGCGGCGATGACAGCCCGGCCACCTCCGTCGGGCATGTGCACGTCGAGCAGGACGACGTCGGGCTCCTGCTGCTCGACGAGGCGTACGGCGGACTCGACGTCACCGGCCTCCCCGACGACGTCCAGCCGCTCGTCGATCTCGGTGCGTACGCCGGCCCGGAACATCGCGTGGTCGTCGACCAGCGCCACGCGGATCCGGCTGCCGGCGGTGCTCATGCGCGGGCGGTCACCCGCGGCATCGTCAGCCGCACCTCGGTGCCGTTGCCAGGAGCGGTGACGACTTCGGCACTGCCGCCGTGCCGCGACATCCGGCCGCGGATCGACTCCGCGACACCCTTGCGGTCGGCCGGCACGGCGTCGGGGTCGAACCCGACGCCGCGGTCGCGGACGAACACGCTGACCTGTTCCGGGGTGGCCTCCGCGAAGACGGAGATCGACGGGGCGCCGGACCACTTGGCGGCGTTGACCGTCGCCTCGCGGGCGGCGGCGAGCAGCGCGTGCAACGGCTCGTCGAGGTCGCAGTCACCGACGACCACGGTCTCGACCGGCAGCCCGTGCACCGACTCGACCTCCTGCTGGATCGCCTGCACGCCGGCGGCCAGGGTGGTCGCCTCCTCACCGAGAAGACCGGGCGGCGGCCCGCCGAAGAGCCACGCCCGCAGCTCGCGCTCCTGCGCCCGCGCCAGCTGCACCACCTGGTGCGGCTCGTCGGCGCGGCGCTGGATGAGGGCCAACGTCTGCAGCACGGAGTCGTGCACCCGGGCCGCGATGTCGGCCCGCTCCTCGGCCCGGGCACGTGCCTGGCGTTCGAGCATGAGGTCGCGGGCGATGCGCAGCCACCACGGCCCGAGCACGACCACGAACGCCGCGATCACCAGCAGCAGGCCGCCGAGCGGGCGAAGCGTCGCGCTGTTGGGGCGTCCGACGAGCAACGCGCCGAGGCCGGCACCCAGCAGCACGACTCCCGCCGCGAACCGCAGCCGCAGCCGTCGTCCACCGGTGCCGCCGACGAGCTGGAGTGCCGGTTCCGCGATCCGATGCAGCCGCGCCTGCTCCTCCTCCGAGGCGTTGCGCCAGACCAGGGCAAGCCCCGCCGCGCCGATGGTCAGCGGCCAGGTGAGCGACCCGAGCCAGGAGGCGCCGAGCGCGGAGGAGATGAGCAGCAGGACGGCGAGCAGCGCGGCGACCCCGGCCGCCAGGGACAGGCCTCGGCGGTCACCGAGGGCGCGACTCGCGATCGTGCGCTCCTGGCCCGCGGCCGGCAGCAGCAGCCAGCCGACGACGTAGGCCGCCACGCCGAAACCGCTCGCCAACGACGACAGCACGAACACCACGCGGACGACCGTGACGTCGACACCGGTCTTGACGGCCAGACCAGCGGCCACGCCACCGAGCAGCGGCTCGTCGGTGCTGCGCTGGAGCGGCACCGAGCGCCAGTGCGGCCGCCAGTGCCGCCGGTGCGGTGCCCACGGCGGGCGGTGCTGCGGTGCCTCCACGCCTCCATCATCGGGCCGTCGGCCCGCATGCGCATCAGGGACGACCCCGAGATCCCGGGACGTCCAAGTCAGGGTCGCAACCCGGGCTCATCCCGATGGGCATCGGCCGGTGGCTCGACGACGCTCGACCCATGACATCCACCGCACCCCCCACCCCGCTGGTCCGCCCGGTCGACGGGCGGATGGTCGCCGGCGTCTGCGCCGGCGTCGCGCGCTACCTCGACCTCGACGTCACCGTCGTCCGCCTGGTCGCCGTCGTGCTCGCCCTCGTCGGCGGCCTCGGCGTGCCGCTCTACCTCGCCGGCTACCTGCTGATTCCCGCCGAGGGCGAGACGACCACGGTGGCCAGCGAGCTGCTCGAGCAGCTCCGTCCCGAGCGGGGGGCCCGGCAGTGAGCTCTCGTCGCAGCGCCTGGGCCTACCAGTCGCCCGGCCGCGACGCGCACCTGCGCATCGGCGACGCCGAGCGCACCGAGACCGCCGACCGGCTGTCCAAGCACTTCGGGGACGGCCGTCTCGACGAGGCCGAGTTTCACGAGCGGCTCGACCAGGCCATGCACGCCAAGACCCGCGCCGACCTCGACGCGCTCTTCCACGACCTACCGCCCGAAGGAGCCACTCCCGTGCCCACCGCCCGCCGCCGGCGCTCCCACTCGCTGCTGTTCCTGGTGCTCGTCGCGATCGCGGCCATCGTCACCACGTCGTACGTCGTCAGCCACATCCCCTGGCTGCTCGCCGGCCTTGTGATCTTCCTGCTGATCCGGCACCGGCACGCCCGCCACCACCAGTCGTGAGAGCGCCGGGCCCGAAGGGTCAGTCGCCGAGGCCGGCGGCCTCGAACGCCGACAGCGTCGGCTTGATGGTGGCCGTCGGCGTCGCTCCCGCGACCACCGCGTCGAGCGTCTTCAGCCCGTCGCCGGTGTTGAGGATCACGGTCTCGGCGTCGGGGTCGAGCAGCCCGTCGGCGAGCAGCTGGCGCAGCACCCCCACGGTCACCCCGCCCGCGGTCTCGCCGAAGATGCCCTGCGTCGACGCGAGCAGCTTCATGCCCTCGACGACCTCGTCGTCGCCGACGTCGGCGATCGCACCACCGGTCCGGCGTACGACGTCGAGCGCGTTCGAGCCGTCCGCGGGGTTGCCGATGGCGAGTGACTTCGCGACGCCGGTGGGCCGCACCGGCGAGATGTCGTCGGAGCCGGTCCGGAAGGCGGTGGCGACCGGCGCGCAGCCCGAGGCCTGCGCGCCGTAGACGCGGTAGTCGCTCGCCTCGACGAGGCCGAGGGTCGACAGCTCACGCCAGGCCTGGTCGACCTTTGTCAGCAGCGATCCCGACGCGACCGGGACGACGACCTGCTGCGGCAGCCGCCAGCCGAGCGACTCGGCGATCTCGAAGCCCACGGTCTTCGAGCCCTCGGCGTAGAACGGGCGCAGGTTGGTGTTGACGAACGCCCACGGGTACTCGCCCACGAGCTCGGCGCACAGCCGGTTGGCGTCGTCGTAGGACCCCTGGATCGCGACCAGCGTGGTGCCGTAGACGGCGGTGGTCACCGTCTTGCCGGCCTCGAGGTCGTGCGGCACCAGCACGATCGAGCGCATGCCGGACGCGGCGGCGGCTGCGGCGACCGCGTTGGCGAGGTTGCCTGTCGACGCGCAGGCGATGACGTCGAAGCCGAACGCACGCGCCGCCGATGCCGCCATGGCCACCACGCGGTCCTTGAACGAGTGCGTCGGGTTGGCCCGCTCGTCCTTGACCCACAGCGCGCGCATGCCGAGGCTCGCCGCGAGCCGGTCGGCGCGGACCAGTGGGGTGCAACCGGCTCCGAGGTCGACGCGGCTGGCGACGTCGGCCGACACGGGCAGCAGCCCGGCGTAGCGCCACAGCGTGCGCGGGCCCGCCTCAACCTGCTCCCGGGTGACCCGGCGCAGCAGCGACTCGTCGTAGACCACCTCGAGCGGGCCGAAGCACTCGACGCAGACGTGCGTCGGGCCCAGCGGGTAGCCGGCGGCGCAGCCCTGACAGCGCAGGGAGACTGCCGCGCCGAAGTCGTGCTCGGCGGCGACGGATGTCGACAGAACGGTGGTCATGCGAGGCCTTCCCCTCATCTTTCCCGCGGACGTCGCGGGACGGAGTTGGCACCTGTCCCGGCGGGCCCCGCGGATGCGAGTGCGCCGAGATGGTTGCCGGGGCTTCGTCGGGCCGTTCCCTCTGCCCCTCTGGATGAGTCGTGCACGAACATGGTGACACGGCGCCCGCTCGCCGCGCGACCCCGTCTCACATGTTGACACGGGGTTGTCGGGAGATGAAACGGCTGCCTACAGTCCTCGCCGTGACCGCACCGCTCCTCGTCGCACGCCTGCATGTCGACCTGCAGCGCGTCCAGAGCGCGGTCTGTCTCGCCTTCTGCTGAGCGCCGAGAGTCTCCCTCCACGGCCGGCGTCCTGACGCCGTAGCCGCGCGCCACCCCGCACACACCGACTCCTCGCAGGAGGACATGCATGCCTGCCACCCGTCCCGCGCGCGCCCGTGGTCAGGGCCAGTGGGCCCTGGGGCACCGCGAGCCGCTCAACACGAGCGAACAGCAGAAGAAGGACGACGACGGTCTCCACGTCCGTGACCGCATCATCCACCGCTACGCGAAGGAAGGCTTCGACGCGATCGACCCGGCCGACCTGCGCGGGCGCTTCCGCTGGTGGGGCCTCTACACGCAGCGCGCACCCGGCATCGACGGCGGCCGCACCGCCGTCCTGGAGCCGGAGGAGCTCGAGGACCGCTACTTCATGATGCGGGTGCGGATGCCCGGCGGCCGGTTGACCAGTGACCAGCTCCGCGCCGTCGCGCACGTGTCGACGACCTACGGCCGCGACCTCGCCGACATCACCGATCGGCAGAACGTGCAGTTCCACTGGCTGCGCATCGAGGACATCCCCGCAGCCTGGGAGACGCTCGAGTCGGTCGGCCTGTCGAGCGCGGAGGCCTGCGGCGACGTGCCGCGCAACATGCTCGGCTGCCCGCTCGCCGGCATCGACGCCGACGAGGTGATCGACGCGACGGCCCAGCTCGTCGCCACCAACGCGCTGGCCGAGCGCAACCCGGACTTCTCCAACCTGCCGCGCAAGTACAAGACCGCGATCAGCGGGTGCGCGGCGCAGTGCGTCAACCACGAGCTCAACGACATCAGCTTCGTCGGCGTACGCCGCGACGACGGCGAGGTCGGCTTTGACCTGTGGGTCGGCGGCGGGTTGTCGACCAACCCGATGCTCGCTCAGCGGCTCGGCACCTTCGTCGAGCCCGACCTGGTGCCGGAGGTCTGGGCCGGCGTCACCGGGCTGTTCCGGGACTACGGCTACCGGCGGTTGCGCAGCCGCGCCCGGATGAAGTTCCTCGTCGCCGACTGGGGCACCGAGAAGTTCCGCGAGGTGCTGGAGAAGGAGTACCTCGGCTACGCGCTGCCCGACGGCCCCGCGCCGCCGCCGCCGCGGGACGGGGCGCGTGACCACGTCGGCGTGCACGAGCAGCAGGACGGCCGCTACAGCGTGGGGTTCGCGCCCAGGGTCGGCCGTACCTCCGGCACCCAGCTGCGCGAGATCGCCGACCTGGCCGACCGCTACGGCGTCGGTCGGGTGCGCGCCACCGTCGACCAGAAGATGGTGATAGTCGACGTCCCCGAGGACGACGTCGCGGTGCTCGTCACCGAGCTCGAGGAGCGCGACCTGCAGGTCCGGCCATCGGCCTTCCGCCGCGGCACGATCGCCTGCACCGGCATCGAGTTCTGCAAGCTCGCGATCGTCGAGACCAAGGGGCGCGCGCAGGAGCTGTTCACCGAGCTGGAACGCCGGCTGCCCGACTTCGACCAGCCGATCACGATCAGCCTGTCCGGCTGCCCCAACTCCTGCGCCCGCCAGCAGGTCGCCGACATCGGCCTGAAGGGGTCGATCGTCGAGGGCGGCGAGGGCTTCCAGGTGCACCTCGGCGGCTCGCTCGGAGCCGAGCCGTCGTTCGGCCGCAAGCTGCGCGGCCTCAAGGTGGCAGCCGACGAGCTGCCCGACTACGTCGAGCGGCTGCTGCGCCGCTACCAGGGAGACCGGGCCGACGGTGAGCAGTTCACGCAGTGGCTGCGGCGAGCCGACGAAGGGTTGCTGCAGTGACCGAGCGCGCGGCCCCGTTCTACTGCCCCTACTGCGGTGACGAGGACCTGCGCCCGGCCGGTGAGAAGGCCGGCAGCTTCGACTGCCGGTCCTGCGCCCGCCGCTTCGAGCTGCGCTACGTCGGCATCGCGCGACCGGCCGAGGAGGCGGCGCGATGACCGCCACCGCCGCGCTGCCCGAGCTCGCCGCCCGGGCCGCGCGCGACCTGGAAGGCCGGCCGGCGGAGGACGTCGTCCGCTGGGCGGTCGAGGAGTTCGGCGACGACCTGTGCCTCGCCTCGTCGATGCAGGACGCGGTGCTCGTGCACCTCGTGTCGACCGTGCGCGCCGGCGTACCCGTGATCTTCCTCGACACCGGCTACCACTTCGCCGAGACCATCGGGACCCGCGACGCGGTCGCGTCGGCCTACCCGGTCCGGTTGCTCAACGTCACGCCGAAGCAAACCGTCGCGGAGCAGGACGAGGACTACGGCCCGCGGTTGTTCGAGCGCGACCCCGACCTGTGCTGCCGGCTGCGCAAGGTCGAGCCGCTGGAGACCGCGCTCGCGCCGTTCCAGGCGTGGGTGTCGGGCATCCGGCGGGAGGACGCGCCGACGCGCGACGGCGTACCGGTCGTGCAGTGGGACGAGAAGCGGTCGATGGTGAAGGTGAACCCGCTCGCGACGTGGACGGCCGACGACCACGCGGCGTACGCCGCGGAGCACGGGGTCCTCGTCAACCCGCTCTACGGGCCGGACTACCCGTCGATCGGCTGCGCGCCGTGCACCCGGGCGGTGGGGCCCGGCGAGCACCCTCGGGCCGGTCGCTGGGCTGGGCATGCCAAGACCGAGTGCGGGCTGCACTCGTGACGGCGGTCCTCGAACGCGAGCGGGTCCTGCACGTCCACGGCGTCAGCCGCCGCTACGGCGGGCGCCGCGGCCTCACCGTCGCGCTGACCGACATCGACCTCGACGTGCGGCAGGGCGAGTTCGTCTGCGTCGTCGGGCCCTCGGGCTCCGGCAAGTCGACGCTGCTCGACCTGCTCGCCGGGCACCAGGAGCCCGACGACGGGCACGTCTGGGCGCACGGCGCGAGGGTCACCGGCCCCGACCCCCGCCGGATGGTCGTCTTCCAGGAGCACGCGCTGTTCCCGTGGCTGACCGCGCGGCAGAACGTCGAGTTCGGGCTGCGCGAGGCCGGGATGGGCCGGCGGGAGCGCCGGGCCGTGGCCGAGGAGTGGCTCGGCCGGGTACGGCTCGCGGGTTTCGAGGACGCCCACGTGCACGAGCTGTCGGGTGGCATGCGCCAGCGGGTGTCGATCGCCCGCGCGCTCGCGCTGGAGCCCGACGTGCTGCTCATGGACGAGCCGTTCGCCGCGCTGGACGCGCAGACCCGTGACGTACTGCACGCCGAGCTGCAGGCGCTGTGGCAGTCGACCGCCACGACGGTCGTCTTCATCACGCACAACGTGCGGGAGGCCGTCCTGCTGGGCGACCGGGTCGTGCTGCTGTCACCGCACCCCGGCCGGGTCCGGCGCACCGTCGACGTGACGCTGCCGCGTCCTCGCCACATGGAGGACGACGGTCTGGTGCAGTTCGCGGCCGGCCTGCTGCACGAGCTGACCGACACGGAGACCGGCGATGGTCGCGCCGTCGGCTGAGGCCCGGTCCGGCCTGCGCCGTCCCGCCATCGCCTGGCCGACCAGCGTCGTGCGGTCGGCGCCGGCTGCGCTGCTCGGTCTCGCGATCGCGATCCTCTGGCAGGCCCTGGCCCCCTCGGGCGGCGCCGTGCCGCCACCGAGCGAGGTGGGCCGCGCGCTGTGGCACGGGTTCGCCGACGGTGACCTCGGCGCGCTGACCGCCCGCTCGGTGGGTGCGATGGCCCTGGCGTTCTCGGTCAGTGTCGTCGTCGGCGTGAGCGGCGGGTTGCTGCTCGCCACCCGCACGCTGGCGGACCGGGCGGTCTCCCCGTACCTCGTCGGGCTTCAGTCGCTGCCGAGCATCGTGTGGATCCCGGTCGCCGTGCTGGTGCTCGGGGCGTCCGAGTCGGCGGTGCTCCTGGTGACCGTCGTCGGCGCGCTGCCGTCGATCGCGATCGGTACCCGCGACGCCGTACAGGGAGTCCCACCGCTGATCCTGCGGGCGGCGCGCACGCTCGGGACCGGCCGGCGGTCGATGCTGCTGCGGGTGATCGTGCCGGCCGCGTTGCCCGGGATCGTCAGCGGGCTCGAGCACGGCTGGGCGTTCGCGTTTCGCGCGCTGATCTCCGGCGAGCTGATCACCGGCGCCAAGGACACCGGGCTCGGTGCGTTCATCGACGTGGCGCGCAAGACCGGGCACAGCGACCGGCTGTTCGCCGGGGTCGTCGTGATCCTGCTCGTCGGCGTCGTGGTCGACCGGCTGCTCTTCGCCCGGGTGCAGCGGCGGCTGCGGCTGTCGCGGGGGCTCGCATGACGACGTCTGTGCAGCCCGGCATGGTCAGCCTCGTCGGCGGCGGACCGGGCGACCCGGGACTCATCACCCTGCGCGGCTGGCAGCGGTTGCAGGAGGCCGACGTCGTCGTCGTCGACAACCTCGCGCCGCGCGAGCTGCTCGACCTGCTGCCCGACCACGTCGAGGTCGTGGACGCCGGCAAGGCCCCACACCGGCACAACCTCACCCAGGACGAGATCAACGCGGTCATCGTCGAACAGGCCCTCGCCGGCAGGCGGGTGGTGCGGCTGAAGGGCGGGGACCCGTTCGTCTTCGGTCGCGGCGGCGAGGAGGCGCTCGCCTGCGTGCGCGCCGGGGTGCCGTTCGAGGTGGTCCCCGGCGTCACGAGCGCGATCGCCGTCCCAGCGGCCGCCGGCATCCCGGTCACCCATCGCGGCATCACCCAGGACTTCGCCGTCGTGTCCGCCCACCTCGACCCTTCGCAGCCCGGCGCGACGGTCGACTGGGACGCGCTCGCCAACGGCCCCGGCACCCTGGTGCTGCTGATGGCGGTCGCGCACATCGAGGCCGTTGCCGCCGAGCTGGTCAAGCGCGGCCGGCCCGGCGACACCCCGGTAGCCGTCGTCAGCAACGGCACCCGACCCGACCAGCACGTGCTCGTGAGCGACCTCGACACGGTCGCCGCCGACGTGCGCCGCCACCGCATCGCCCCGCCGGCCGTGGTCGTCGTCGGCGAGGTTGTCCGGCTGCGCGCCCTGCTCGGTCTGTCCGGCCCGTGAGGTTGCTGCTCGCCGCGCACGGCAGCCGCGAGCCGGCCTGGTCGCGCGTCGTCGACGAGATCGCTGCCGCTGTACGCCGCCGCGCCCGCGGCCTCGACGTCCGGCTCGGCTACGTCGACGTGCAGGGTCCGAGGGTGGCCGACCTGCTCGCACCGGACGTCGCGGTGGTGCCGCTGCTGCTGTCCCGAGGGGTGCACGCGCTGCGCGACATCGAGGAGCCGGCAGCGGCGGTCGGGGCCCGGGTGACCGCGCCCCTCGGCCCGGACCCCCGGCTCACCGCGGCGCTCACCGACCGGCTGGCCGAGGCCGGCGCGCCCGCTCGCGTGCCGGTCGTGCTGGCCGGCGCCGGCTCGTCCGACCCGGCGGCACGTGCGGACGTCGCCACTCAGGCGCGCTATCTCGCGAACGTGCGCGCGACGGACATCACGACGGCGTACGCCGGGGGCGACGTCGACCCGGTCGCCCAGGCGGTCCGCGACGCGGGCGGGGGCGTGGCGGTGTCGGCGTACCTGCTGTCCCCGGGCCACTTCAGCGGGTTGCTCGAGGCGTGCGGTGCGCGGTGGGTGGCCGCCCCGTTGGGTGCTCATCCCGCCGTGATCGACGCCATCCTGGCGCGCTACGCGGCATCGGGGCAGGAACCGGTCAGACCGCGCATCAGCGGTTAACCTGGGCACACTCCCCGCTCGGAAAGGCCGTCCTTGATGCATCGCGCCCTGCGCCCGGCTGTGCTCACTCTCTCCGCCGCCGCGCTCGCGGTGACACTGGCCGCCTGCGGCGGTTCGGTGACACCCCGCGCGCAGGCCTCGAGCACCCCGGCGGCGGTATCGACGAGCGCGAGCCCGACGCCCAGCGCCGCGCCGGTCGACCCCGCCTCGGTGCACGCCAACGAGCTCGGGCTCGTGCCCGTGTTGATGTACCACCAGCTCACCGACAAGCCCACGAGCGTCTACGACCGTCGGCCGGCCGACTTCAAGGCGGAGCTCGAGCAGCTCGCCGCCGACGGTTACGTGCCCATCACGGCAGCGGACTTCGTGCAGGGCCGCATCGACATCCCCGCCGGCAAGCACCCGGTGGTGCTGACGTTCGACGACTCCACGCTGAGCCAGTTCGCGCTCGGCCCCGACGGCGACCCGAAGCCCGGCACCGCGGTCGCGATCCTCGAGCAGGTCGCCGCGGAGCACCCCGGTTTCACGCCGACGGCGACCTTCTTCGTCAACAACGACCCGTTCACCGACGCCGATGGCAGGACGGCCCTCGGCTGGCTGCACGACCACGGGTTCGACATCGGTGACCACACGGTCGACCACGCCAACCTGCGGCAGGTCAGCGCCGCGAAGGTCCAGCAGGAGATCGCCGACAACTACCGGCTGATCACGAGCGCGGTCCCGGGCTTCACGCCGCTGACGATGGCGCTGCCCTTCGGCGCCTATCCGCAGGACGCCGCACTCGCCCATCAGGGCAGCAGCGGCGGCACGTCGTACGCCTTCAAGGGCGTCTTCCTGGTCGGCGCGGGCCCGTCGCACTCGCCGTTCCACGTGAAGTTCGACCCCTACAACATCCCGCGCATCCGCTCGCAGTCGCAGGCCGGCGCGTCCGCCGCGGACAAGGACTTCATCTCCAGCTACTACCTGCCGTGGCTCAAGGCGCACCCGGAGAGCTGGTACACCTCCGACGGCGACCCCGCGAAGGTGTCGTTCCCCAAGGCCTACGCGGACGTGCTGGCACCCACCTACAAGGGTGAGGCGAACCCCTACTAGACCGGACTAGATCGCTGCGCCGAACAGCGGTCGCAACAGCCTCCGATTGCAGGTCTTCAGTCGGCCATATCGGACGTCGACCTCTCTAGGTGTGTTGGGGGGAGATGCCACCGCCGCGACGCAGGCGGCCCGCGTGATCGTGCTCGTCGCGGTCGTGGCCGCGATCGCCGCCTGGACTGCCGTCCTGCGCCGCGACCGCCGGCCGGGACCGGCGGGCACCTGGAGCGTGACGGCCGCGCTGGTGATCGCCGCCGCCGTCGCCGAGGCCGTCGCGCAGGTGCGCGGGCAGCTGATCGACCATCGGCTCGGCGTCGTGCTGCACGTGGTCGCGATGCTGGGCTTCGGCGCCGCGATCGTGCTCGCCAGGCGCAGCCGCGGAGCGGTCGGCCGCCGCGAGCTGGTGCGGCTCGAGGGTGCGCTGCTGGTCGTCACCGCGCTGCTCGTCACGGTCAACGTCGCCGCCCCCGCGGCGCCGGCTCAGCTGTCGGGCCTCTCGATGCTCGGCTGGTTGCGGCTGGTCGTCGACATGACGGTCGTCGCCGTCGCGCTGCTGGCGTTGACGAAGATCAGCGCTCCCAGCCCGATCGGGCTGATGACACTGCTGCCGCTCAACGCGGCGACGGTCGCCCTCGCCCTCGCCGACGCGGCGAGCATCCGGTCCGCCGGGCGGGCCAGCGTGCACGTCGACTCGCCCGTGCTGCGGTTCGCGGTCGCGATGGCGTTCGTCGTCCTGGGATTCGCCGCGACCAGGAGTACGACGCCCACCGCGATCTCCGACCGGCGCGAGGAGTCGCTCGCGCTGCTCGCGGCCTTCGCTCCCGGCTTCCTCTGCGTGGTCTCGACGGAGGGCTACTACGCCGCGGGCGTGCGCGTGCCCGTCGAGATGGCGGCGGCCTCGGTCGGGCTCGCCGCGCTGCTCTTCCTGCGGCTGATGACGGCGCTCGTCGACAACCGGGTGCTGGCGCGCACGCTGGAGAAGCAGGTCGCCGATCGCACCCTCGACCTCGTCACGCGCGAGCAGTGGTTCCGCGCACTCGTGCAGAACGCCTCCGACGTGCTCACCGTCGTCGACACCCGGGCGACCGTGCGCTACCAGTCGCCGGCTTTCGAGCGGTGGTTCGGCCACGACTCGGACGCGATGGCGGGCGTGTCGCTCACCCCGCTGCTGCGGCCGGAGGACGCGGTGCGGCTGCTGGAGGCTCTCGTGGCGGTGTCGCGCGTGCCAGGGACCAGCGCCGTCCTGGAGCTCGAGATCTGGCACCGGGCCGGGCGCTGGTGCCACACCGAGACCGTCGTGACGAACCTGCTCGACGAGCCGACGATCCACGGCCTCGTGCTCAACATCCGCGACATCAGCGACCGGCGCCGGCTGCAGGAGCGGCTGACCCACGAGGCCTACCACGACGCGCTCACCGGCCTCGCCAACCGCGCGCTGCTGCAGCGGCACCTCGACGAGGCGGTCCGCGAGGCGGGACGCGACCAGGTGGCCGTGCTCTTCTGCGACCTCGACGGCTTCAAGGCGGTCAACGACTCGCGCGGTCACGAGATGGGCGACCGGCTGCTGTGCCTGGTGGCCGGCCGGCTGGCGCGTTGCGTCCGCGACGGCGACGTCGTCGCGCGGTTCGGCGGTGACGAGTTCGCGGTGCTCGTCCGCGGAAACGGGGCCTCCGCCCTCGCCTCCGACATCGCCCACCGGGTCGTCGTGAGCATCTCCGAGCCGTTCTCCGTCGACGGTGTCGAGCTGCGCGTCGGCGCGTCGATCGGCATCGCGGCGGTGGGCGAGGGAGCCCGGTCCGCCGACGAGCTCATGCGCAACGCCGACCTCGCGATGTACCGCGCCAAGGGATCCCGCGACCAGTCCGTGGTCGTCTTCAAGCCCGCGATGCACGATGCGCTGCTCGCCCGGCTGGAGGTCGAGAACGACCTGCGCGAGGCGATCGGCCGCGGTCAGCTCGTGCTGCACTACCAGACCTCCGTCGACCTCGCGACCTGCCGCTCGGTCGGCGTCGAGGCGCTCATGCGCTGGTACCACCCCGACCGTGGTGTGGTCGCGCCCGAGTCGTTCATCGCCGTGGCCGAGGAGAAGGGCTACATCGAGGCGATGGGCGAGTGGGCGCTCTACGAGGCGGCCCGCCAGGGTGCCCGATGGCAGGCCTACGCACCACCCGGCCAGGTGCTGCAGATGGCGGTCAACATCTCGCCCTGGCAGGTCACCGCACGGCTCGTCGACGTGGTCCGCGACGTCCTCACCAACAGCGCCCTGCCACCGGAGGCGCTGGTCCTTGAGGTCACCGAGTCGGTGCTGCTCGAGCGCACCGTGGAGGCCGTGCGGGTGCTCGGCGACCTGAAGTCGCTCGGGGTACGCATCGCCGTCGACGACTTCGGGACGGGCTACTCCTCGCTGTCCTACCTGTCGAAGTTCCCGGTCGACATCCTCAAGATCGACCGGCAGTTCGTGGAACGGCTGCCCAGCAGCGACGACGCGGTCGCCCTCACCCGCACGATCGTCAACCTCGGCCAGGCCCTCGGGTTGACGACGATCGCCGAGGGCGTGGAGAGCTGGCCGCAGGTCAACATCCTGCGCGACATGGGCTGCGACCACGCGCAGGGCTACCTGTTCTGCCGGCCGCTGCCCGCGACCGGCGTCGCGCAGGTCTTCGCGCTGGACTACGACCAGGCGCGCCGCACCCCGCAGGACGTCGCCACCCTCGTGCCGTTCCCGCGCCGGGCGCAGGTCACCGCCTGACCCGCGGTCAGTGCAGCGGGTTGGCCGCCAGCCGTTCCCGCGACAGCTCGATCTCGGCCTCGGCCTCCGCGCGCCCCACCCACGTCGCGCCCTCGACCGACTTGCCGGGCTCGAGGTCCTTGTAGACCTCGAAGAAGTGCTGGATCTCCAGCCGCTCGAACTCCGGTAGGTGGTGGATGTCGCGCAGGTGCTCCATCCGCGGATCGTTGGCCGGCACGCAGAGGACCTTGTCGTCGCCCCCCGCCTCGTCCTGCATCCGGAACATGCCGATCGCCCGGCACCGGATCAGACAGCCGGGGAACGTGGGCTCGGCCAGCAGCACCAGCGCGTCGAGCGGGTCGCCGTCGGCGCCCAGCGTGTCCTCGACGAAGCCGTAGTCGGCGGGGTACTGCGTCGCGGTGAACAGCGTCCGGTCGAGTCGGATGCGACCGGTGATGTGGTCCATCTCGTACTTGTTGCGCTGACCCTTCGGGATCTCGACAGTGACGTCGAACTCCACGGTCCCTCCTCGTCCGGGATCATCCGCGGCTAGTGTCCTCGAGGCGGCGACACGGGTCGTGAGGAGGTCGGGCGTGCGCGGTGCGCGGCGCATCGTCCTCGTCGCTCTCCTCGTCGTGGTCGCCGCCGCCGGCGGCTTCATCGCTGTGGTCGCCCAGCCCTGGCAACCGCACCCTTCGGCCACCAAGGTCCTCGTGCGGCCGGGACTCGTCCCTGCGCTCGCGCCGGCAGGCGCCGCCGCCCCGCTGCCCACGTCCACGGGGCTGCGCCGCGACCTCGCACCGGTGCTGGCCGACCCCGGCCTCGGCCCGTCGGTCGCCGCTGTCGTCACCGACCCGATGACCGGCGCCGTGCTCTACGACCGCGACGGCGCGCTGGCGGTGCCGCCCGCGTCGACGGCGAAGCTCGCGACGGCTACCGCAGCCCTGCTCGTGCTCGGCCCGCAGCGACGCATCACGACCCGGACCGTCCTCGTCGGCCCGACGGTTTACCTGGTCGGAGGTGGTGACCCGACGCTCGCCGGTCCCGCGGCCCGGCCGGGCTACCCCGGTGCCGCGTCGCTGGCGACGCTCGCCGAGGGCACCGCCGGCGGCCTGAAGGCGCGCGGTGTCACGGCCGTGCATCTCGCGATCGACACCTCGGCGTACGCCGGACCCGTGACCGCACCCGGCTGGAAGCCGGTCTACCTGTCGGCCGGCGACGTCGCTCCGGTCACGGCGCTGGAGGTCGACGAGGGACGGATCAGGCCTGACGACGAGGACCGGGTGACGGACCCGCCCGCGGCGGCTGCGGCGGCCTTCGCGGCGTTGCTGCACCAGCGCGGCATCCGGGTGGCCGGTCCGGTCCGCACCGCGCCCGCACCGACCACTGCCGCGCACCTCGCGGAGGTCACGTCGCCGACCGTGGCCCAGCTCGTGCAGCGGATGCTGACCGACAGCGACAACGACCTCGCCGAAGCGCTCGCCCGGCAGGTGGCCCGCGCCTCGGGTCGCTCGCCGACCTTCGCGGGCGGTGCGGCGGCGGTCATGGCCGCGGTTGCGCCGGAGCTGCACGGCGCGTCGCTGCGCCTGGCCGACGGCAGCGGGCTGTCGGTGCTCGACCGGGCCAGTCCCCGGGCGCTGGCGCATCTGCTGGCCGCCGCCGCGTCGCCCGATCGGCCGCAGCTGCGGCCGATCCTGGCCGGGCTCCCGGTGGCCGGGCTGACCGGCACCCTGGCCGACCGCTACGCCGGCGGGCCGGCGGCCGCGGCGCGCGGGGTCGTGCGGGCCAAGACCGGCACGCTCGACGGCGTGAGCAGCCTGGCCGGGCTGGCCGTCGACCGGGACGGGCGGCTGCTCGCGTTCGCCGTCGTCGCTGACCGCGCGCCCTACTACCTGACCGCGGAGGCGGCCCTCGACCGGGTCGCGGCGCGCATCGCCGGCTGCGGCTGTCGCTGACCTCCTGCGACGTACCGTGTCGTCATGACCGGCCGCACCCTCGTCGACTGGAACCTCGCCGCGGCGACCGCGCGCCGGGTCGTGCCACCCGGCCCCCCCGTCGACTTCGCCGGCGCGGCCGCCGTCGTCACCGACCTGCGGGCGCTGGCGGAGGAAGCCGATGCGCACGTGCGTGAGTTCACCGGTCTCGACGCGCCGCGCGACGGGGGCGTGGTCGCCGTCGTCGACCGGCCCGGTTGGGTGGCCGCCAACGTCGCCGGGTTCCGCAGCATCATCGAGCCGGTCACCGAGGAGCTGCTGCAGCGTCGCCGGGCGGGCGCGGCCGACTCGCTGGTCAGTGCGGTCGGGTCACGCGTCACCGGCGTACAGCTCGGCATGGTGCTCGCCTACCTGGCCAGCCGCGTGCTCGGGCAGTACGAGCTGTTCCTGCCGCCCGGGGAGGGCAACGGCCGGCTGACGCTGGTCGCGCCCAACGTGCTGGCCGCGGAGCGGATGCTCGGCGTCGACCCGCACGACTTCCGGTTGTGGGTCTGCCTGCACGAGGTCACCCACCGGACGCAGTTCACCGCCGTGCCGTGGCTGCGCGAGCACGTGCAGAACGAGGTCACGGCGTTCCTGCTCGCCAGCGACCTCGACCCGTCGGCGGTGGCCGCACGGCTGCGCGACGGCCTCGGCGCGATCGTCGACACCATCCGCGGCAAGGGCGAGGCGAGCCTGCTCGACGCCGTGCAGACCCCCGAGCAGCGCGCGATCCTCGACCGCATGACCGGGCTGATGAGCCTCGTCGAGGGGCACGGCGAGTACGTCATGGACGGCGTCGGCCCCGAGGTCGTGCCAAGCGTCGTCGAGATCCGCCGCCGCTTCGACCGCCGGCGACACGCGTCCGGTCCGGTCGAGCGGGTCATCCGGCGGCTGCTCGGCATCGAGATGAAGATGCGGCAGTACGCCGACGGCGAGCGGTTCGTCCGCGCGGTGATCGAGCGGGTCGGGATGGCCGGGTTCAACCGGGTTTGGACCTCGCCCAACACGCTGCCGAGCCGTGCCGAGATCGCCGATCCGCAGGCGTGGGTGCGCCGCGTGCACGGCGCCGCCGCGACCGGCTGAGCGAACCGTGGGCGGCCGGCTGCACCCCGCGGTGGCGGCGACCAGGGTCGCCGTCCGGCGCTACCTCGCCGACCTGCCCGCCGGCCGGACCGTGCTCGTCGCGGTGAGCGGCGGCGCCGACTCCGTCGCCCTCGCCGCGGCCACCGCATTCGAGGGGCCTCGGGCCGGGCTGCGCGCGGGCGCGGTCACCGTCGACCACGGCTTGCAGGCCGGGTCCGCCGACCGCGCGCAGCAGGTCGTCGCGCTGGCGCGAGAGCTCGGGCTCGACCCGGTCGACGTCTGCACCGTCAGCGTGGGCCGCGACGGCGGGCCGGAGGCAGCGGCTCGGGTCGCGCGCTACGCGGCGCTCGACGCGGCGGCCGAGACGAACGACGCGGCGGCCGTGCTGCTCGGCCACACGCTCGACGACCAGGCGGAGACCGTCCTGCTGGGCCTGGCCCGCGGCTCGGGGCCTCGGTCGCTGGCCGGCATGGCGGCCTCCCGCGGGCGCTACCGGCGCCCGTTCCTCGAGCTGCGGCGAGCTGACACCGCGGCTGCCTGCGCGGCGCTCGGACTGCCGGTCTGGCAGGACCCCCACAACGCCGACCCCGCCTTCACCCGCTCCCGGGTGCGCACAGAAGTCCTTCCTGCGCTGGAAGACGTGCTCGGTCCGGGCGTTGCGCAGGCGCTCGCTCGCACCGCGCGGTTGCTGCGCGATGACGACGCCGCGCTCGACACCTGGGCGGCCCGCGAGCACACCGACGACGTCGCGGCGCTCGCCGCCCTGCCGGCCGCCGTGCGCGGGCGGGTGCTGCGCCGGCTGCTGCTCGATGCGGGCGTGCCGGCCGGCGCCCTGGCCGCGGCACACCTCGACGCAGTGGACGCCCTCGTCACCGCCTGGCACGGGCAGGGAGCGGTCCACCTACCCGGCGGGTTGGGCGCCGCCCGACGGTGTGGAAGGCTGGTCGTCGATGGACGCCCAGGCCGCAGCCCCTGCTCCGACTGACGAGCTGCATCCCGACATCGCCTCCGTGCTGATCTCGCGGGACGAGATCGCGTCGAAGATCATCGAGGTCGCCGCCCGGATCGAGGCGGACTACGCCGGCCGCGAGGTGCTGCTGGTCGGGGTGCTCAAGGGTGCGGTCATGCTCATGGCCGACCTGGCCCGGTCGCTCGACCTCTCGGTGTCGATGGAGTTCATGGCGGTGTCGTCGTACGGCTCGTCGACGACGTCGTCGGGCGTCGTCCGGATCCTCAAGGACCTCGATCGCGACATCGCCGGCCGCGACGTGCTCGTCGTCGAGGACATCATCGACTCCGGCCTGACACTGTCGTGGCTGCTGCGTAACCTGCGGTCACGCAACCCGGCGTCGGTCGAGGTCTTCGCGCTGCTGCGCAAGCCGGACGCGATCCAGGTCGACGTACCGTTGCGCTATCTCGGGTTCGACATCCCCAACGAGTTCGTGGTGGGCTACGGGCTGGACTATGCGGAGCGCTACCGCAACCTTCCGTTCGTCGGCACGCTGCGACCGGAGATCTACTCCCGCTAGCGTCTGCGCGCTGCTCCTGCTTGCCGTCGTCGCGGTGGGCCAGGGGCTGTGGTGGGCGCAGCACAGCTCCTACGACTTCCCGGCGTTCTACCGCGCCGCGGGCCTGGTCGCACACGGCCACAGCCCCTACCTGCCGAGCCACCACGTCGACCGCGACTTCCTCGACGGGCCGCTCGTCGGGCTGCTCTACGCGCCGCTGAGCCTGCTCTCCTACGAGACCGCGCGGCTGACCGCGATCGCCGTGGGGCTCTGCCTCGTCGTGGTCTCCGCGGCGCTGCTCGCCGCCACCCGCCCGCACCGGCGGGTGGTCGTGGGTGCGGCGTTCGCCGTCGTCGTGCTGCTCACGGTGACGGGACGCGCCGCGCTCGGCCTCGGCCAGACGACCGCGCTCGCGCTGCTGGGCTACGCGATCTGGTACGCCGCTTACCGACGTGTGGGCCTGTGCCACGACCTCCTCGCGGGACTCGCCGGCTGCCTCGTCTTCCAGGTCAAGCCCTACCTGGGTGTCCCGCTGCTGCTCGTGGCGCTCGTCCACCGGCGCGCCCGCCTGCTGGCCGTCGCACTGGTCTCTTCCGCGGCCACGGTCGCCGCCGCCTCGCTGCTCGCCGGGCAGGACCTGGTCGGCGCGTGGTGGCACGCGGTGCTCGACCGGCAGGAGGGGGCGGCCGCCGGCACGGACCAGGTGTCGGTGCTCGCGGCCGTCCAGCACGCGACCGGTCACGACCCGGCCCTGGCCGTCGCGCTCGCGCTCGCGGCTGCCGCGACCGGGTGGCTGGTGCGCACCGCTTGGCGGGGCACCGACGAGCGTCCGCTGCTGGTCGCCGCGTGCTGGCCGCTCGTGGCGAGCACGTTCCTGCACCCCCAGGACCTGGTGCTGGGCTGCTGGCCGCTGACCGTGCTGCTGCTCGACCGGGAGGCAGCGACCAGGCGGTGGCTGTGCGGGCTGCTCGTCACGGTCTGCTTCCTCGACGTCTGGACGACGATGGCACCGCAGCACGATGCGGCCTACGTCGCGGGGCGGCAGGCGGCCTACGTGCTGCCGCTCTGGCTCGCCCTCGTCCTCGCCGGGCTGCCCGCGCGGCGCGCGGTCGGGGCGCTGGCGGCCGCGCTCGTCCTGGCCCTGGGCGTGCCGCTGTGGGTGCGCGCCGGCCCGGTCGAGCCGCCCTGGGCGAGCGGCGTCACGCTGGCGGCAGGCGGCCTGCTGCTCGCGGTCGGCTGGCTGTCCTCGTCGCCGGCCGGGGCTGGGTCCCCGCGGCTTCCCCGTGCGCGCGGCAGGCCGAGCCGGGCGGCGGGCTCCACTACCGTGGCTCCGTGACGGCGCTCCCGACGCTGCGCGCGCCGGACCGTCCGGACCGGCAGAGCGCCCGCCGGCTCCTCCCGTGGGGGACCGCGGTCGCTGCCCTCGTCGCGCTCTGGCTCAACCTCGCGAACCTCGGCGTGCCGACCTGGCGCTACGACGAGCTCGTCTACCGCGACGCCGGCTGGGCCTACCTGCACGGCAACCTCACGTCCAACCGCGAGCACCCGCCGCTCGGCAAGTACCTCATCGGCGTGGTCGAGCTCGCCGCCGGCCGGGGCACTGACATCCGCGTCGTCGCCGTCGTCGCCTCGCTGGTGACCGGCGCGATCTTGGCCGCGTTCGCGTGGCGACTCGCCGGTCGACTCGCCGCAGCCGTCGCGCTTGCGGCCTGGACGCTGCTGCCGCACGCCGTCCAGGGCGGGGTGGTGCGGCTGGACCGGTTCCTGTTCCTCGACCCGCTGATGGCGGCGTGGGCGACCGGGGCGCTCTACCTGGCCTACCGGCGACGACCCTGGCTGGCCGGGCTGCTGCTCGGCGCCGCCGTGGCGACGAAGGTGCCGGGTGCTCTCTACCTGCCTGCGGTCCTCGTGCTCGTCGGTGCCGCGTGGTGGCGCGCGCTCGCCGCCGCGGTCGCCGCCTTCGCCGCGGCCTACGCGCCCTACGGCACCGGCGCCCTCGACGCGCTGCGCTACATGGTCGACTTCCAGGACTCCGCGGCGGCCCACGGCCACCCGGTCCTCGTCGCCGGCCACCACTACCTGCACGCGCCGTGGTGGTCGCACCTGTGGTGGCAGTGGCAGGCCTACGACGGCGTCGGCTGCGCGGTGCTCGTCGTCGCCGCGGTGGCGACCGTCGGGCTCGTCCCCGATCGGCGTACGACGCTGGCCCTGGTCCTCGCCGTACTCGTGCCGCTCGCCGCGTTGAGCGCCCACGGCGTCAAGCTGCCCTACTACTTCTACGACTGGCAGCCACCGCTGACGTTGCTGGCGGCCGTCGGCCTGGTCGCAATGCTGCGCCGCGCGGGGGGGCTCGCGCTGCGGGACCGGCTCGCCGGGGCAGCGGCGCTGGCCGGGCTCGCCGTGCTGGCCTCGCTGGCCGGGTCGGCCGGCCACCGCGTCGCGGCCGAGATGCCCGCCGACTACGCGCTGCTCCCGGGCGTCGTGCCGGCCCACGGCCGCGTCGCCGTGTGGGGGTTCGCGAGCGTGGCTTCGGCGTACCTCCCGCATCGTGACGTCGTCGCCGCGACGCCGCAGACGGTCGCTACGAGCCCGGTGGTCGTGGTCGACCGGCGGCAGGCCGCCGCGGCGCCCCGGCCCGCTCTCGAACGTGCCCTGCGTGCCGGCCCCGAGCGGCGCGTGGTGCAGCTCCGCGGCGGGCTCACGGTCTACGAACGGGCCGGTTGACCGTCCGGAACAGGTGCCCGGACACCGGCGTTGAACAGATACCGCGGTGTACCGTCAGAAGTTCCACGATTGTCACCACGGCAGGCGTGGCAGACCTACGGCGAGACGGGCGCTGTGCTCGGCGACCGGTTCGCCCCGACCCGACCCCGACCGAGTTTCCGTGGCAGGAGGGACGGACGCGAGAGCGTCCTAGCCGATGAATCTCAAGCGTTCGTTCCGTGGGCCGGTCTTCTGGATCGTCATCGCGATCATCCTCGTCTTCGCGCTGAGCGGGATCTTCTCCACCGGCGGCGGCTACAAGAGTGTCAAGACGTCGCAGATCGTCGGCGCCATCAACGCCGGCAAGGTGCAGAGCGCGCAGATCCTCGACAAGGAGCAGAGCATCCAGCTCGACCTGCGCAACGGCATGACCGTGCAGGGTGCGAGCAAGATCTCGGCCGACTTCGCGACCGACCAGGCGCTCCCGCTGGAGAACGAGCTCGCCAAGAACAACGTCACCTACGACGTCAAGGTCTCCCACGACAACCCGCTGCTCGGCATCCTGTTCAGCCTGCTGCCGATCGTCATCGTCGTGCTGCTCCTGCTGTTCTTCATGAACCAGATGCAGGGCGGCGGCGGCCGGGTCATGCAGTTCGGCAAGTCCAAGGCCAAGCTCGTCAGCAAGGACACACCCAAGACCACGTTCGCCGACGTCGCCGGGGTCGACGAGGCGATCGAGGAGCTCCAGGAGATCAAGGAGTTCCTCGAGAACCCCGCGAAGTTCCAGGCCATCGGCGCCAAGATCCCCAAGGGTGTGCTGCTCTACGGCCCGCCCGGCACCGGCAAGACCCTGCTGGCCCGGGCCGTCGCGGGCGAGGCGGGCGTGCCGTTCTACTCGATCTCCGGCTCCGACTTCGTCGAGATGTTCGTCGGTGTCGGTGCCAGCCGCGTGCGCGACCTGTTCGAGCAGGCCAAGACGAACGCGCCCGCGATCATCTTCATCGACGAGATCGACGCCGTCGGCCGGCACCGCGGTGCGGGCCTCGGCGGTGGCCACGACGAGCGCGAGCAGACGCTCAACCAGCTGCTCGTCGAGATGGACGGCTTCGACCCCAAGAGCGGGGTCATCCTCATCGCCGGCACCAACCGCCCCGACATCCTCGACCCGGCGCTGCTGCGCCCGGGCCGCTTCGACCGGCAGATCGTCGTCGACCGGCCCGACCTCGAGGGCCGCAAGGCGATCCTGCGGGTGCACGCCAAGGGCAAGCCGATCTCTCCCGACGTCGACCTCGACGTCATCGCGCGGCGCACGCCGGGCTTCACCGGCGCCGACCTGGCCAACGTCCTCAACGAGGCGGCACTGCTGACCGCGCGCATGAGCGAGAAGCAGATCACCATGCACGTGCTCGAAGAGGCCATCGACCGCGTGATGGCCGGCCCGACGCGCAAGAGCCGGGTGATGAGCGACAAGGAGAAGAAGGTCACCGCCTACCACGAGGGTGGCCACGCGCTCGTCGCCTACGCACTGCCCAACACCGACCCCGTGCACAAGGTGACGATCCTGCCGCGCGGCCGCGCCCTCGGTTACACGATGGTGCTGCCGACCGAGGACAAGTACACCCAGACGCGCAGCGAGATGATGGACACCCTCGCCTACGCCCTCGGCGGGCGGGCGGCCGAGGAGCTGGTGTTCCACGAGCCGACCACGGGCGCGGCCAACGACATCGAGAAGGCGACGGCGACCGCCCGCGCCATGGTCACGCAGTACGGCATGAGCGAGAGCCTCGGGGCGCTGAAGTTCGGCCAGGAGCAGGGCGAGATCTTCCTCGGCCGCGACATGGGCCACCAGCGCGACTACTCGGAGGAGATCGCCGCCAAGATCGACGGCGAGGTCCGCGCGCTGGTCGAGCGGGCGCACGACGAGGCCTGGGAGATCCTCGTCGAGTACCGCGACGTGCTCGACAACCTCGTGCTGAAGCTGCTCGACAAGGAGACCCTCGGCAAGGAGGAGCTCACCGAGATCTTCGCCCCCGTCGCCAAGCGGCCGCAGCGGGTCATGCCGTCCGCGCGCCGTGCCCCGTCCGACGTGCCTCCGGTGCTCACGGCCGGCGAGCTCGCGCTGCTGGGTCCTGACGACGTCGCCGGGCTCGGCGCCGGCGGCGTACGCACCACCAACGGCCGCGCCACCAACGGCCGCGCCACCAACGGCAAGGCGACCAACGGCAAGGCGACCAACGGCAAGACCGCCAACGGCAAGGTCGCCGGAGGTCGGCTGCCCGAGGGCGGCAAGACGTCCGGCCGGCGAGCCGGCGGTCGCGCCCCGAAGCCCGAGCCGCCGGCGGAGGAGAAGCGTCGCAGCCCGCGCACCCGACGCACCGATGACCGCTGACGGGATCGACACCGAGCGCATCGCCCGTGCGGTCGGCGAGATCCTCGCCGCGATCGGTGAGGACCCCGACCGCGACGGCCTGCGCGAGACGCCGGGCCGGGTCGCGCGGATGTACGCCGAGGTCTTCGCCGGGCTGCACGCCGACCCCGGTGACGTGCTCACCACGGTCTTCGACGCCGACCACGACGAGATGGTGCTGGTCAAGGACATCGCGTTCGCGGCGTTCTGCGAGCACCATCTGGTGCCGTTCTTCGGCAACGCCCACGTCGGCTACATCCCGAACGACAGCGGGCAGATCACCGGCCTGTCCAAGCTCGCCCGGCTGGTCGACCTCTACGCCCGCCGGCCGCAGGTGCAGGAGCGGCTGACCACCCAGATCGCCGACGCCCTCGAGCAACAGCTCAAGCCGCGCGGCGTCATCGTCGTGGTGGAGGCGGAGCACCTGTGCATGTCCTTGCGCGGGGTCCGCAAGCCGGGCGCGCGCACCGTGACCTCTGCGGTGCGCGGGCAGTTCCGCGACTCCGACTCGACCCGCAGCGAGGCGATGAGCCTCATCCTCGGCCGCTGACCGGGGCGATTCGCTCCTTTTCATAAGGTGGCCTGCGTGAGCGAGCCCGCTGTCACCCCCTCTCCCGGCGCGCCGGCGTACCCGGTCGTCCGGGGGCTGCCGGGGCCGGCGCGCGCACGGGTCATGGCCGTCATCAACGTCACGCCCGACTCGTTCTCCGACGGCGGCAGCTTCGAGGAGCCGGACGACGCGATCCGGCACGGGCTCACGCTTCTCGCTGCGGGTGCGGACATTCTCGACGTCGGCGGCGAGTCGACCCGGCCCGGCGCCGCACGGGTCACTGCCGACGAGGAGTGGCGCCGGGTCGAGCCGGTCGTCTCCGCACTCGTGGCGGCCGGCGCGGTCGTGAGCATCGACACGATGCGCGCGACGACCGCGGCCAAGGCCATCGCTGCGGGTGCTCGCATCGTCAACGATGTGAGCGGCGGTCTCGCCGACCCCGATATGGTGCCGCTGGTCGCCTCGGCCGAAGTGCCCTACGTCGTCATGCACTGGCGCGGACCCAGCTCCGACATGCAGGCGCGTGCCGTCTACGGCGACGTCGTCGCCGAGGTCTGTGCGGAGCTGCAGGAGCGCTTCGACGCCGTCGTCGAGGGCGGGGTCCATCCCGACCGCGTCATCCTCGACCCCGGCCTCGGCTTCGCGAAGACCGGCGCGCACAACTGGACCCTGCTCGCGCATCTCGACGCGCTCGTGGGGCTGGGCCGGCCGGTGCTCATCGGCGCGTCGCGCAAGTCGTTCCTCGGCTCGCTGCTCCAGGTGGCGGCGGCCGAGCCGCGACCGGTGTGCGAACGTGACGCCGCCACCGCCGCGGTCACCGCGATCGCGGCGCACGCCGGGGTGTGGGGGGTGCGGGTGCACGAGGTCGCGGCCAACGCCGACGCCGTGCGGGTCGCTGCCGCCGTGCGGAACGCCGGATGAGCCGCTCCGGCCCGCCTGACGCCGACGCAGTTGCCGCGGTCAACGACGAGCTCTACGCCTCGGTCGAGGCGCGCGACATCGACCGGATGAGCGCCGTCTGGGACGACGACGACGACATCACCTGCGTGCACCCGGGCTGGCCGATGCTGCGCGGCCGGGCCCGGGTGCTGCGGTCCTGGTCGATGATCATGGCCAACACGGCGTACATCCAGTTCTTCGTCACCGACGTGCAGACCCGGGTCGACGGGGACCTGGCGGTGGTCACCTGCGAGGAGAACATCCTTGCCGCGGGGGAGCCCGGCGGCGCGGGGACCGAGGGCGGGATGCAGACCGCCGCCGTCGCGACGACGAACGTCTTTCGCCGCCGCGCCGACGGCTGGCGGCTGTGGTTGCACCACGGGTCGCCCGTGCTCGGCGGGCCGGCGACGAGTGACACGGCGGAGGAGCCGGGATGACCGACAAGGTGACGGTGCGCGGCCTGCGCACCCGCGGCTACCACGGCGTGTTCGAGGCGGAGCGGCGGCTCGGCCAGATCTTCGTCGTCGACGCGGTGCTCGAGGTCGATACGCGTCCGGCGGCCAACAGCGACGACCTCGCCGACGCAATCGACTACGGCGAGCTGGCCCTGTCGCTGTCGCGGGTCATCGAAGGCGACCCCGTCGACCTCATCGAGACCCTCGCCCAGCGGCTCGCCGACACGTGCCTGCGTGACGAGCGGGTGACCGCGGTCGAGGTCACCGTGCACAAGCCGCAGGCCCCCGTGCCCGTGGCCGTCGACGACATCACGGTGACGATCCGACGGACCCGCGGTTGAGCACGCTGCCCGTGGTGCTC
Organism: Mycobacteriales bacterium; assembly: GCA_035690485.1. Classification (NCBI taxonomy): domain Bacteria; kingdom Bacillati; phylum Actinomycetota; class Actinomycetes; order Mycobacteriales; species Mycobacteriales bacterium. Next base: position 106,270 of record DASSKL010000005.1, read on the forward strand.
TCGCTCGGGTCCAACCTCGGTGACCGCCTCGCCCACCTGCAGGCGGCCGTTGACGTCGTGCACCGGCGGCTCGGCGTGCTGGCCGTGTCGCCGGTCTACGAGACGGCGCCGGTCGGCGGGCCGCCGCAGGACGACTACCTGAACGCGGTACTGCTGACGGCGGTCGAACGCCCCTGGGACGCGCTCGAGGCGGCCCGGGAGGCCGAGGCGGCGCGTGCCCGACAGCGCACCGAGCGGTGGGGCCCACGCACGCTCGACGTCGACGTCGTCTCGGTCGACGACGTGGTCGCGGACGACCCTGAGCTGACCTTGCCGCACCCCCGGGCGCACGAGCGCGCGTTCGTGCTCGCCCCCTGGCTCGACGTCGACGAGGCGGCGGAGCTCGCTGGCCACGGCGCGGTGGCTCGGCTGCTCGCCGCGCTCGACTCCTCCGGCGTACGCCGCCGCGACGACCTCGTCCTTCGTGTCCCGGGTGCGCCGTGAGGCCGACCAGCGTCCTCGGGCTGGTAGCGCTGGCGGCGCTGGTCGGCGTCGTCTCCTGGGTGCTGACCGGTGTCGTCTACGACTCGTTGCCCCCGCTGCCGACCTACGCGCCGGTGACGCTCGGCCTGCTGGCCGTCGCCGAGGCCTACTGGGCCTGGGCGATCCGCAGCCGGGTGCATCGCCGCGGCAGCCCGCGGGTGCGCCCGATGGCGGCGCTGTGGGTCGCCCGGTCGCTCGCGCTGGCGAAGGCGAGCTCGCTCGTGGGCGCGCTCGCGCTCGGCGCCTACGCCGGCTTTCTGGCCTACGTCGGGGAGAAGATCCACGCTCCGGAGCACAGCCACGACGCACTGGTGTCGGGGGCCGGCGTCGGCACGGCGCTCCTGCTGTCCGTGACCGCGCTGCTGCTCGAGCGAGCCTGCCGGGTGCCGCCACGCGACGAGCCGCCCGACGAGTCGCTCGACGAGAGCTAGCCGAGACCCGCGGCGCGGGGCAGCGGGGCCGCCTCTCACTACCCTTCCCTGCATGAGTCAGGCAGCCGGCCCGGGCCGGTCCTTCGAGGAGCTCGACAGGTTCTCGACCGAGGAGCTGCGCGAGCAGGCGTTCGACGCGGCCGAGCACCACGGTGACGTCGGGTTCTTCTGGGACCTGCTGCGCCACCTTCCCGCCAGCGAGCAGTTCGCGGCCGAGGACGGCTCTCCCGGCGGCATGGCCAGCGGGATCCAGGACGTCATCGAGGTGGTGCGCTCGCTGGTGGCGGGTGGCTTCGGTGAGCTCGAGCCGCTGTTCCGGGCACGGTTCATCGACTACCTGCGCAACGTTCCCGACCCCCGGGTGGGTTCGTGAGCCTCGGCCAGGACCGCTAGCCCTCTCGCAGGGTGCGGTGCAGGGCCTCGAGCGTGAGGTCGCCCAGCGGGCGGTCGCCGTCGACCACCCTGACGGCGTCGTGGTCGCCGGCCAGCAGCGCCGACATCGCGTCCTTCAGCGAGGCCGACGCCGGCACCTCCACCAGCTGAGCCTCCTGCGGCGGCGAGAGCAGCGACCGGTCGATCGGCACGACCGCCAGGCGGCGCAGCGCTCGGTCGGGGCCGACGAACTCCGCGACGAACGGCGAGGCCGGGCTGCCGAGGACCTCGGCCGGAGCGGCGTACTGCTCCAGCACCCCGCCTTCGCGCAGCACCGCGATCCGGTCGGCGAGCCGCACCGCCTCCTCGACGTCATGGGTGACGAAGACGACCGTCTTTCGCACCTGCGCCTGCAGCCGGAGGAACTCCGCCTGCAGCCGGTCGCGGGCGATCGGGTCGACCGCGCCGAACGGCTCGTCCATGAGGAGGACGGGTGGATCCGCGGCCAGCGCTCGCGCCACGCCCACGCGCTGCCGCTGGCCGCCGGACAGCTCGTGCGGGTAGCGGCGCCCGTGCACCGACGGGTCGAGCCCCACCAGCTCCAGCAGCTCGCCGACCCGGGCGCGGATCCGCCCGCGGTCCCAGCCGAGCAGCCGCGGCACGGTCGCGACGTTGGTGCGCACGTCCTGGTGCGGGAACAGGCCCACCTGCTGGATCACGTAGCCGACGCGTCGCCGCAGCTGCACCGGGTCGAGACCGGCGACGTCGTCGCCGTCCAGCAGGACGCGGCCCTGCGACGGCTCGACCAGCCGGTTGACCATCTTCATCGTGGTGGTCTTGCCGCACCCTGACGGGCCGACGAGCACGGCGACCTCGCCCGCCGCCACGTCCAGCGACAGCTCGTGCACCGCGACGGTGCCGTCGGCGTAGCGCTTGCCCACCCGGTCGAACCGGATCATGGGCTCACCGGCGGTAGCGTCCCCCACGTGCCCCTCCCGGCCGACTACGACTTCGGCAACGCGTCCAACTCGTGGTTCGACTGGAGCTACATCCCCGACCATGCGAACACCATCTTGGCTGCCGCGCGCGAGCATGTCGTCCTCGCGGCGCTGGCGGTCGCCATCGGCTTCGCGGTCTCGATCCCGCTCGCGCTGCTCGCCCGGCGCAGCCGCTGGCGGCGAGGCGCGGTGCTCGGCCTGTCCAACGCGGTCTACGCGGTCCCGTCGCTGGCCGCGATCGTCGCCCTGCAGCCGGTGTTCGGCCTGGCCCGGTGGACGGTCGTGCTGCCGCTGGCGGCCTACACGCTGATCATCCTCGTGCGCAACATCCTGACCGGGCTCGACGACGTCCCCGCAGAGACGCTCGAGTCGGCGCGCGGCATGGGGCTGTCGCCGGCTCAGGTGCTGCTACGGGTGCAGCTGCCGCTCGCGCTCCCGGCGGTCATCGCCGGGCTGCGGATCGCCACGGTGTCCACGATCGAGCTCGTCGTCATCGGCGGCTACGTCGGCCAAGGCGGCTTCGGCGCCTACATCCTCGAAGGGTTCCGCAACAACTTCTACAAGGCCGAGATCACGACCTACATCCTGCTGACCGTGCTGCTGGCGCTGGTCGCCGACGGGCTGCTGCTCGGCCTGCAGCGGCTGGTCACCCCCTGGCAGCGGCGGAGGGCCGGGCCGTGAGCATCCCCAGCCAGATCTGGCACTTCCTGGGCAGCGGCTCGTCGTGGACGGGGCAGTACGGCGTGCCGGCCCGGCTCGGGCAGCACGCGGCGATCTGCGCGGTCACGCTGGCCCTGGCCGCCGTGGTGGCGCTGCCGCTCGGCGTCGGGCTCGCCCGGCTGCGCCGCGGGGGGTGGATCGCGTCCAGCCTCGCCAACGCCGGCCGTTCGGTGCCGGTGCTCGGCGTGCTGATCCTGTTCGCGGTCGGGCCGCTCGGCGTGGGCACGAGCGCAGCGGTCGCCGCGCTGGTCATCTTCGCGCTACCGCCCCTGGTGACGAACGCCTACACCGGCATCAGGGAGGTCGACGCCGACGTCCGCCTGTCGGCCGTCGCGATGGGCATGACCTCGTGGCAGGTGCTCTGGCGGGTCGAGCTGCCGCTGGCGCTCCCGCTCATCGCGGCCGGCGTCCGCATCGCGGCCGTGCAGGTCTGGGCGACGGCGACCCTTGCCGCCATCGTGGGCAGCGGCGGGCTCGGCCGCTTCATCGTCGACGGCTACGCGATCCAGGACTACGGCCAGGTCTACGGAGGCGCGATCGTCGTCGCGATCACCGCGATCCTCCTGGAAGGGCTGCTGGCGTGGGCGCAGCGGCGGCTGCACGCGTCGTTCGGTGGTGCCGTCGCCCCGGCCGCGGAGGCCCCGGTCGCGCGCTCCGGCACCGCCGTCGCGTGACTCGCGGGCGCCGCCGTGTGCAAGGCTGTGCTCGCGCGGGCTTGCCCGCCAGGACACGCGGAACCGCGGTTCCGGGACACAGAACGGCGGAGGGCGGCGCGATGCGTGCAGGTTGGCGAGGCCGGCGGTCGACGGGCCTACGTAGGGTCACCGGGTGGGCGGCAGTGGCTGTGGCCGGCATGCTCGCTCTGGTTGCGTGCGGTGGCAGCAGCGGAGGCTCCAACGCTCCGGTGAAGCAGGGGACGTCGTCGTCGTCGGCCAGCGCGCTGTGCCAGACCAAGGGCAGCGGCAACGTCACGGTCGGGGCGTTCAACTTCAGCGAGTCGCAGCTGCTCGCGACCATCTACGCAGCCGCGCTGCAGCAGTGCGGCTACACCACGTCGGTCAAGCAGCTCGGCGCGCGGGACGTCGTCTACCCGGCGCTGACCGCCGGGCAGATCGACGTCGTGCCGGAGTACGCCGCGACGCTCACGACCTACATCAACGGCAAGAAGAACGGCCCCAACGCGCAGAGCCCGGCGGCCGGCGACATCGACACGACCATGCAGGCGCTGCGCAAGCTGCTGCCCACCTCGCTGGTCGCGCTCGACCCGGCACCGGCCACCGACAAGGACGCGTTCGCGGTCACCGAGACGTTCGCCAAGCAGCACAACCTCACGTCGCTCTCGGACCTCGCGACCTACTCCAAGCAGCACCCGGTCTCCGTCGGTGGCCCGCCGGAGTGCCCGCAGCGCCCCTACTGCCTGCAGGGCTTGAAGTCGACCTACGGCATCCAGGTCTCGAAGTTCGTGCCGCTCGACGCCGGTGGCCCGCTGACGATCGCGGCCATCAAGGACGGCAAGGTCGACGTGGGTGAGGTCTTCACCTCCGACCCCACCGTGACGGCCCAGGGGCTCGTCGTCCTCGACGACGACAAGAACCTCCAGCTCTCCGACAACATCGTGCCGATCGTCAACACCAAGGTCGCCGGCGCAGCGCTGAAGAGCGCGCTCAACGCGGTCGACCAGAAGCTCACCGAGGACGCGCTGGTGCAGATGAACAAGGCCGTCCAGGTGCAGCACGCCAAGCCCGAACAGGTGGCACAGCAGTTCCTCCAGCAGTCGGGGCTGCTGGGCTAGGACCCGGTCGAAGTCACGCGGCGCCCGCGCTCGGGGCGCTGGGTAGCCTGGCGGTTCCAGATCATCGTCACGCTCCCGGACCCGACATGTCGCTGCCGCGCACCCCGGCCGACCGGCCAGGCAGGCTCACGGTCGGCGTCATCGGCGTGGGCCGGGTCGGGGCGACGCTCGGTGCGGCGCTGGCGCGCGCCGGGCACGCGGTGACCGCTGCCTCCGGGGTGTCCCGGGCATCGCGCCGCCGGGCCGACGACCTGCTGCCCGGCGTGCCCCTGCTCGGGGTGCCGGACGTGCTCGCTCGTTGCGCACTCGCGCTGCTGACCGTGCCCGACGACGAGCTGCCCGGCCTGGTCGACGGGCTGGCGGGCACCGACGCGGTGCGCCCGGGCCAGCTGGTCGTGCACACCAGCGGCCGCTACGGGCTCGGACTGCTGGACCCGCTCACTCGCCGCGGTGCGCTGCCGCTGGCGCTGCACCCGGTGATGACCTTCACCGGCACCTCGGTCGACCTGGAACGGCTGTCCGGCGCGTCGTTCGGCGTGACCGCCCCCGAGTCGCTGCGGCCGGTGGCCGAGGCACTGGTCATCGAGATGGGCGCCGAGCCGGTCTGGGTGCCCGAGGAGATGCGCACGCTCTACCACGCTGCGCTGGCCAACGGCGCCAACCATCTCGTCACCCTGGTCGCCCAGTCGGCGGACCTGCTGCGCGCCGCCGGCGTCGACGAGCCCATGCGGATGCTCGCGCCGTTGCTGGGCGCCGCGCTCGACAACACGCTGCGTGGCGGCGACGCGGCGCTGACCGGTCCGGTCGCCCGCGGCGACGCCGGCACGGTCGCCGCACACCTCGACGCCCTGCGCCGGGCGGCGCCCGAGGCGGTGCCGGCCTACGTCGCCATGGCCAGGCTCACCGCCGACCGCGCGCTGGCCGCCGGCCGGCTCGACCCGGCGCGGGCCGCGGCCCTGCTGGACGTGCTCGCCGGCAACGGAGCGGCCGCGTGATCCCCGGCCGGCTCGCCGCGCCCGCGCCCGGCTGGAGCGCCGAGGCCGACGTCGTCGTCATCGGCAGCGGTATCGCCGGGCTCACCGCCGCGCTGCGGTGCCGGCCGCACGGGCGGGTGATGCTCGTCACGAAGGCGCTGCTCGACGCGGGTTCCACCCGCTGGGCGCAGGGCGGCATCGCGGCCGCGCTGAGCCCCGACGACTCGCCGGAGAGACACCTGCACGACACGCTGGTCGCCGGGGTCGACCTGTGCGACGAGCCGGCCGTGCGGGTGCTGGTCACCGAGGGTCCGGACCGGGTACGGGAGCTGATCCGTCTCGGCACCCGCTTCGACACCGACGAGGCCGGGCGGCTCCAGCTCACCCGCGAGGGCGGCCACCTGCAGCGGCGCATCGCGCACGCCGGCGGCGACGCGACGGGCGCAGAGATCGAGCGCGCGCTGATCGCCGCGGTGAGAGCCGCCCCCGACATCGAGGTCATCGAGCACGCGCTCGTCATCGACCTGCTGCGGGCGTCCGACGGTCGCGCGGCCGGCGTGACCCTGCACGTCCTCGGCGAGGGCAGCCGCGACGGCGTCGGCGCGGTCCTCGCCCGCGCGGTCGTGCTGGCCTCCGGCGGGATGGGTCAGATCTACGCCTCGACCACCAACCCGGTCGTCTCGACCGGCGACGGAGTGGCACTCGCCCTGCGCGCGGGAGCGGAGGTGGCGGACCTCGAGTTCGTGCAGTTCCACCCCACGGCGCTGTGGACCGGTGCGGCTGAGTCGCCGAGCGACTCCCATGGCAGAGGGCGTGGCCAGCAGCCGCTGGTGACCGAGGCGCTGCGGGGCGAGGGCGCGGTGCTGCGCGACGCGTCCGGAGCGAGGGTGATGGAAGGCGTGCACCCGCTGGCCGACCTCGCTCCCCGCGACGTGGTCGCCAAGGCCATGAGCCGCCGGATGGCCGAGCTCGGCGTGGAGCACCTCTACCTCGACGCCAGGCCGCTGGGCGCCGACATGCTGCACCGGCGCTTCCCCACGCTCATCGCCAACTGCCGCGAGATCGGCATCGACCCGGCCACCGACCTCGTGCCGGTCGCGCCGGCCGCCCACTACGCCTCGGGCGGCGTCCGCACCGACCTGTCCGGCCGCACCACCGTGGCCGGGCTCTACGCCTGCGGCGAGGTCGCCTGCACGGGCGTGCACGGCGCGAACCGGCTCGCGTCCAACTCGCTGCTCGAGGGCCTGGTCTTCGCCCGCCGCATCGCCGACGACATCGGCGCCGCGCTGCCACCCCTCGTGCAGCCCAGCGAGCCGACCGGTCCGGCGCTCGTCCTCGACGGCGCGATCCGGCCGGAGCTGGCCCGGGCCATGACCGACGGCGCCGGCGTGCTGCGCAGCGCCGACAGTCTCGACGCCACGGCGAAGACCCTCGACGAGCTCGGCCGGCGGCAGGCGCACGAGGTGCGTCCCGAGTCCTGGGAGGCGGCCAACCTGCACACGGTCGCGACCACCCTCGTCACCGCGGCCCGGGTGCGCGAGGAGACCCGTGGCTCGCACTGGCGTGACGACTTCCCGCAGCCCGATCCGCGGTGGCGGGTCCACCTGCTCACCCGCCGCGAGCCCGACGGCTCGCTGCGCGTCCGCGAGGAGGCGGTGCAGTGACGCTTACCGGGGCGAGAGCCGAGGCGCTGCGGGCGGCCGGGCTCGATCCGGCCTACGTCGAGGAGGTCGTCCGGCGCGCGCTCGACGAGGATCTCGGCGACGGCCTCGACGTCACGAGCGTCGCGACCGTGCCGTTCGACGCAGAGGGCACCGGCGACTTCGTCGTCCGCGGCGAGGGCGTGGTGGCCGGATTGCCGGTCGTGGTCGCCGTCCTCGAGATCGCGAGTGACGACTCGGTCCTCGTCACCCAGCACGTGCAGGACGGCGACCCGGTGCGCCCCGGCCAGGTGCTTCTGTCCGCCACCGCGCTGACCCGGGCTCTGCTCACCGCCGAGCGCACCGCGCTCAACCTGCTCTGCCACCTGTCGGGGATCGCGTCCCTGACCCGGCGCTGGGTCGAGGCGGTCGAGGGCACCACGGCGACGATTCTCGACACCCGCAAGACGACGCCTGGCCTGCGCGCGCTGGAGAAGTACGCCGTGCGCTGCGGCGGCGGCGCCAACAAGCGGATGGGGCTGTACGACGCGGCGCTGGTCAAGGACAACCACGTCATCGCGGCCGGCGGTGTCGGGGCGGCCTTCGCCGCCGTGCGCGCGAACTTCCCCGACGTCGACGTGCAGGTCGAGTGCGACACGGTCGGCCAGGTGCGCGAGGCGCTCGACGCGGGGGCGACGTTCCTGCTCTGCGACAACATGGGCGTCGACGCGCTGCGGGAGGCGGTCGCCGCCGCGGCCGGGCGCGCGCAGATCGAGGCGACCGGCGGGCTGACCCTGGACTGCGCGCGGGCGGTCGCGGAGACCGGCGTCGACTACCTGTCCGTCGGAGCGCTGACACACTCGGCGCCCGTGCTCGACATCGGGCTCGACCTGCACGACACCGCCCCTGGGAGCGACTGATGCTGCTCGCCGTCGACGTCGGTAACACCAACACCGTCCTCGGGCTCTTCGACGGGGAGCGCCTGACCGACTCGTGGCGGGTCAAGACCGACGCGCGCGCCACCGCCGACGAGCTGGCGCTGCTGTTCCGCGGGCTGCTCGAGCGCCATCCGGTGCCCGACGGGGTCGCGGTCTGCTCCACCGTGCCGGCGGTGCTGCACGAGATGCGTAGCGTGCTGACCCGCTACTACGCGAAGGTGCCGGCGGTCATCGTGGAGCCAGGGGTCAAGACCGGCGTACCGCTGCTCTACGACAACCCTCGCGAGGTCGGCGCCGACCGCATCGTCAACTCCCTCGCGGCGTTCACGATCTACGGCGGACCGGCGATCGTCGTCGACTTCGGCACGTCGACGAACTTCGACGTCGTCTCCGCGAAGGGCGAGTTCCTCGGCGGTGCTCTCGCCCCCGGCATCGAGATCAGCGTCGACGCGCTCGCCTCCCGTGGCGCTCGGCTGTTCAAGGTCGAGCTGGCCCGGCCGCGTTCGGTGATCGCCAAGACGACCACCGAGGCGCTGCAGTCGGGCATCCTCTACGGCTTCGCCGGCCAGGTCGACGGGCTGGTCCGGCGCATCGAGGCCGAGCTCGGCGAGAAGGCCACGGTCGTCGCGACCGGTGGCCTCGCGCCGCTGGTGCTCGGGGAGAGCGAGACGCTCCAGCACTACGAGCCCGAGCTCACGCTGATCGGCCTGCGCATCGTCTTCCACAAGAACATCGAGCCGCGCACCAGCGGCCCGGGCCCGGTCCTGCACCACATCGCCGGCACCTGAGCGCGTGCGGCGCCCGTCATAGGCTCGCGGTCGTGGCCGACCCGCAACCCCCGAGCGACGACCTGCCGGAGCAGATGCGGGTACGCCGCGCCAAGCGCGACCGGCTGCGGGCCGACGGCGTCGACCCCTACCCGCTGGGGTTCCGGCGTACGGCAACGATCGCCGAGCTCCGGCAGCGACACCGCGACCTCGCGCCCGACACCGCGACCGGCGAACGCGCGTCGGTGGCAGGACGGGTCGTCCTGAACCGTCCGTCCGGAAAGATCGCGTTTGCGACGATCCGCGACGGCAGCGGCGACCTGCAGGTCATGCTCACCGCCGACGCGACCGGGCCGGAGGCCCTCGCGCGGTGGAAGAACGACGTCGACCTCGGCGACCACGTCGGCGTCGAGGGCGAGGTCATCACGAGCCGGCGGGGCGAGCTGTCGGTGCGGGCCGACCGCTGGGTGCTCACGAGCAAGGCGTTGCGCCCGCTGCCGGAGAAGTGGCACGGGCTCGCCGATCCCGAGGCCCGGGTGCGCCAGCGCTACGTCGACCTCATCGGCAACCCCGAGGCGCGGCGCATGGTCGAGGTCCGCGACAAGGTGCTCGCATCCCTGCGTGCCACCCTCCGCGGCCGCCGCTTCGTCGAGGTGGAGACGCCGATCCTGCAGCTGGTGCACGGCGGGGCCGCCGCCCGGCCCTTCAGCACCCACCTCAACGCGTTCGACCTGCCGATGACCCTGCGCATCGCCATCGAGCTGCACCTCAAGCGGCTCGTCGTCGGCGGGGTGGAGCGGGTGTTCGAGATCGGTCGGATCTTCCGCAACGAGGGCGTCGACGCGACGCACAGCCCGGAGTTCACGATGCTGGAGGCCTACGAGGCCTACGGCGACTACGACACGATGGCCGACCTCACCCGGGCGCTCGTGCTCGACGCGGCCGACGCGGTCAACGGGTCACCGGTCGTCCCCGACGGCTCCGGCGGGGAGATCGACCTGTCCGGGCCGTGGCGCACGGTGACGGTCCACGATGCGGTGTCGGGCGTCGTGGGCGAGACCGTCGACCCGGGCACCCCGGCGGAGAAGCTGCGCGCGCTCGCTGCCACGCACGACGTGGCGCTGCGACCCGACTGGGGCGCGGGCGACATCGTGCTCGAGCTCTACGAGAAGCTGGTCGAGCACACGCTGCGCGAGCCGACGTTCGTCAAGGACTACCCCGCCGAGGTGCGGCCGCTGGCCCGCCCCCACCGCGACGATCCCCGGCTGGCCGAGGCGTGGGACCTCATCATCGGTGGGGTCGAGCTCGCGCCCGCCTACTCCGAGCTCGTCGACCCGGTCGAGCAGCGCGACCGGCTCACCGAGCAGTCGCTGCGGGCCGCGGGCGGCGACCCCGAGGCGATGGTGCTCGACGAGGACTTCCTGCGAGCTCTCGAGTACGGGGCCCCGCCCATGGGCGGCATGGGCCTGGGCGTCGACCGGCTGATGATGCTGCTCACCGGCGTCAACATCCGGGAGACGATTCTTTTTCCGCTGGTGCGGCCCGAATGACGGAATAGCCGGGCGGATTTCCCACAACTCCGCGCCGGTCGTATTGTCGTCTTTCCCGTTCACGCTCTATCGTGGACGTGGTCAACGCATTTTCCGACATTCTTCGAGAGGTTATTCACAATGGCGCAACGCGTTCAGGTCCTGTTGGTGTGCGACCTTCACGACGACGAGACCCCCGGCGAGGAGACGGTGGCGTTCTCGCTCGACGGCGCCGCCTACGAGATCGACCTGTGCGCGGCTCACGCCGACCAGATGCGTGACGCGCTCGCCGGTTACGTGGGGGCGGCCCGGCGGGCTGGTGGCCGGACCACCCCCGGCACGTCCCGTCGTCGTGGCCGGCCGGCCGGTGCCGGCCGCAGCGGCCGCGACACCGCCGCGATCCGCGAGTGGGCCCGCGAGCGGGGGCTGCGGGTCAGCGAGCGCGGCCGGATCTCCGCCGACATCCTCGCCCAATACGACGCCTCCCACTAGCAACGCGCCTGGCATCGACAGCCGCGGCGTTCTCGGTCGCTTGTGTGCCCTCCGGGCACACACCGCGCTCCCTGCGGCCTTGCGGCTGTCGCGCCAGCCGCGTTGCCGGGCATCGACAGCCGCGGCGTTCTCGATCTTTTGTGTTCTCTGTGGTGAGTTCTGTCAGGGAATCCTCGGCGGCTGCCGAGGGTTGTGCATGTCACCGTGCGCGCGGGTAGGAGCCCGGTCGCCGCGGGTCTAGCATGCGGAAGGAAGAGCTGCGGCTCTCCCGACCGCTCTTGAGGAGCGCACATGTTCGAGAGGTTCACCGACCGCGCGAGACGCGTCGTTGTCCTGGCCCAGGAAGAGGCCAGGATGCTCAACCACAACTACATCGGCACCGAGCACATCCTGCTCGGCCTGATCCACGAGGGCGAAGGCGTCGCCGCCAAGGCACTCGAGTCGCTGGGCATCTCGCTCGAGGGCGTCCGCCAGCAGGTCGAGGAGATCATCGGCCAGGGCCAGCAGGCTCCCAGCGGGCACATCCCGTTCACCCCGCGCGCCAAGAAGGTCCTCGAGCTGTCGCTGCGCGAGGCGCTGCAGCTCGGCCACAACTACATCGGCACCGAGCACATTCTGCTCGGCCTGATCCGCGAGGGTGAGGGCGTCGCGGCGCAGGTGCTGGTGAAGCTGGGCGCGGACCTCAACCGGGTCCGCCAGCAGGTCATCCAGCTGCTCAACGGCTACCAGGCCAAGGAGCCGGCCGGCAGCAGCACGCAGGAGGGCACCCCGTCCACCTCGCTGGTGCTCGACCAGTTCGGTCGCAACCTCACCCAGAACGCTCGCGAGGGCAAGCTCGACCCGGTCATCGGCCGCGAGAAGGAGATCGAGCGGCTGATGCAGGTGCTGTCCCGGCGCACCAAGAACAACCCGGTGCTGATCGGTGAGCCGGGCGTCGGCAAGACCGCCATCGTCGAGGGTCTGGCGCAGCGCATCGTCAACGGTGACGTGCCGGAAGGCCTCGCCGACAAGAAGCTGCTCGCGCTCGACATGGGCGCGCTGATCGCGGGCGCGAAATATCGCGGCGAGTTCGAGGAGCGGCTGAAAGCCGTTCTGAACGAAGTGACCGCGTCGGACGGCGGCATCGTGCTGTTCATCGACGAGATGCA